>DASYQJ010000244.1:0-25632 GCA_036005605.1 Acidimicrobiia bacterium | reverse complement strand
CGAGTCGGAGCTCGCCGAGCTACCCGCGGAGTTGCAGCACGAGCCGCGGGACGCGTTAGTGAGCGGCGCGACCGGCATGGAGTCCATCGAGGAGCTCGCGCGCGAGGCGCCCGCGTGGCTGGATGCAACCGGCACGTTCGTATGCGAGATCGCACCGCATCAAGCGGAGGCTGCGACCAAGGTGTCGACCGCCGCCGGTTTCGAGGAGGTGCTCGTCCGTCGCGACCTCGCCGGGCGCGATCGAGTTCTGGTCGCGCGGATGCTTGGGTAGGGTGAGCCCAATGGCAGACGCGGCAGACGATCTCGACGTCGACGCGATGCTCCAGCGCTTCCGGGAGCGCGCCGACGCCGTGAAGGACCGACCGTTGCCGCCGGTGGCGGGAGCCGAGCGGCAGCGGTTCATCGAGCAGGCCGAGCTCGACTACATGGACTACGCCATCATCGCCGATGCGACCTGGACCTTCGAGAACGGGATCCTGACCCTGCGGGTGGACCTGCGTCCGCAGGACTCGTGACCCCGGAACCAACCGACATCGACGTCGACCACCTGCTGACGACGACACGAGCGGTTCGCAAGCGCCTCGACCTCGACCGGCCCGTCCCGCCAGAGATCGTGCAGGAATGCCTGGGCCTCGCGATCCAAGCGCCTACGGGATCGAACCGCCAAGGCTGGCACTGGGTCGTCGTGACCGACGCTGACAAGCGCGCCGCGCTGGCGGACATGTACCGCGCCGGCTTCGGCCCGTACATGGACCGGGCCCGCGCCGGCTCGGAAGGGATGACCCGCGTCGGTGAGAGCGCGTTGTGGTTGGCGGAGCGGTTGGAACAGGTGCCGGTGCACGTCATCCCCTGCATCGAGGACTACACGAGGGGGAGCGCCCATGCGGGCGTGTGGGCGTCGATCTACCCGGCGGTGTGGAGCTTCCAGCTCGCGTTGCGGAGCCGCGGGCTCGGTTCGGTGTTGACGACGCTCCATCTGCCGCGCGCGCACGACGCCGCCGAGCTCCTCGGTATCCCCGATGGTGTGCTCCAGGCCGGGCTCGTACCGGTGGCGTACTACACCGGCGACGACTTCAAGCCGGCGAAGCGCCACCCGATCGAGGACGTCACCTCGTGGAACGAATGGGGCGCGCGCCGCTGATCAGGCGTCAAGCGTGTTGACGGTGCCGTCGGTGCGCAGCGCGACCCGCCGGCCTTCCCACGCTTTCTCGGTCATGTCCTGCATCACCGCCGCGTCGTGCATGTTGGCCAGCGCGCGCCGGCCGTCGGGAGTGATCGTGGACACGATCGCGACGGCAGGCGCGCCCTCGCGTTCGAACACGACCGCGGTCGCCTCCACGGTTGCCGGACCCGAGTAAGCGCCGGCGGCCTCGCGACCCGGAAGAGCGTCGACGCTCGCCTGTGTGCTCGCGGAGTCCACGCGGATGAAGCCGTGCTCCGGCGGGGTGGTTGAGTACAGGCCGATCGAGTGCTTGGTGACGTACCACCCCAGAGCGCTCACCATCCCGATCGAGCCCGGATCCTGCCGGCAGGCATCGACCATCGCCGCGATCGCGTGCGTCGGGTAGTTGTTGGCGGGACCTCCGGCGAACCCGAGGCCGCCGGTGACGGTGAGCGGCCGCGGATCGCCGCCACCCGGTCCCCGGAGCTCGAGGGCGCCGAGCGCGATCTCGACTGCGGACGGGAAGCACGAGTAGAGGTCGAAGCGCGCCACGTCGTCGATGCCCACCCCGGCCCCGTCGAGCGCGGCGCGGCCCGCCGCCGTAATGGCGGGTGACACGGTCAGGGACTCGCGTTCGCTGAAGAAGAAGCGGTCGTGGGCGTCGGCCGCCGCGAGCGGGAACACGAGGCGGTCGTCGGGCACGCCGAGATCGTGTGCGACCTCGTAGGAGCACACGAGAAGGGCAGCGGCCTCGTCGACGTCGATGTTGGCGCACATGCGCTTCAGGTAGGGGAACGTCACGATGCGGTTGTCGGCGGAGGGCGTCCGGATGTCCTCGGGCGAGTACGAGACGCGCGACCACGCGTACGGATTGTCCGCGGCAACCGCCGCGAACGCCGCCCACAACTCGCTCACCTCTTGCTGTTGCTCGTCGACGGTGCGCCCGGCTTCGGCGCGGAGAGCGGTCTCGAAGAGCGGGTAGATCTGGGTCGGCGCGACGGCGGTGTGCGCCATCTCGTAGTCGTTCGTACCGGGCCGGGGATCGCCGAGCACGCGCGCGCAGATCGGATCGTCGGCCTGGGTCCAATCGAGCCAGGTCTTGGGCTCGCGGCGGGCGCGCCACCGCGTGTACACGCACTCGGCGCCGCCGATGAGAACCGCGCGGGCATCGCCGCGCGCGATCTCCGCCGCAAGCTCGTTCACGAGGAGTTGGGGCGAGTTGCCCCCGACCGTGGTCGTCACCGTCGTGCGTGGCTCGATACCGAGGCGACGCCCCAGCAGGGCGCCCGGGTCGGGGTACTTCCACGACACGATGTCGACGACCGCGACCGTGTCGAGCGCCGTGAGCACCGAACGGCGCGCGCCGGCATCGGCGTCGGCGGCGCGGGCGGCGTCGGCAAGGAGGTCGATGGGCTCACGTGCCTGCGCGGGATCGTCGGCCCGCTGTGTCGCCTGGCCCGCGCCGACGACGACGGGCGTCCGGGGATCAATCACGAGGGCCGAAGCTACCGGCCGGCGGCGACCTCTTCGGTCCCTTCGTCCTCGACCACTGGCCAGAGCGGTTGCGAACGCACCGCGCTGTCCGGGCAGATCGACCGATAGCGGCAGCCGCGGCAGATCGCCTCGTCGTTCACGCCTCGCCAATCCGACTCCGCGTGGATTGCTTCGACTGCTTGGCGGAGGTCTTCCTCGAGGGCAACGAGATCGTCTGGTTCGGGCTCCCAAGGCTCCGGGTCCTCGTCGATCTCCGCCGCAAGATGCTCATATCGCAGACGCAGACGCAGCCCGCGCTCAATCGCAAGACGAGCTGCTACCCAGGCCTGCACCTTGGCCCGAGGGTCTTCCGTGATGCGGTCGTACCAGCGCCGGCCTGTTTTGTAGTCGCGGACGTCGAGAACGCCGTCGTGCACCCACACGGCATCAAAACGGGCCGTGGCCATGAACGGCGGCCACGGCTGCCGGTGGAAGCGCGCAGCTTCGAGCTCGTGGCCGACCGACTCGGCCGCCTCAGGGCATCGCGTCGCGTGACGTTGGATCTCTTCCCGCAGCGTCGGATCCGCCCCGTGTCCATCCAGCACCCCTGCGACGTGATCGGGATCACGGCACGAACCCTGCTCATGGACGAACCGAAGAAGGTCATGCAACTGCTGCCCGTGGTGCGACGGACCGGCATCATCGCTCGCCGGTACGGACAGGAGATACTGGTTGCGCCAAGCACGCCCGCACCGAGTCCAGGCTTCTAGTGAGGTGGGCGTGAGGGTGATGATGCCTGGCCGTAGGTCATTTCGGCGCGCGCTGACATTGATCCCGTCGGGATGTTCCGGGCAGTGCCAGACATGCTTGCAATCGCCGCAGTCCCTCCCGGCTGCTGCTTCGGGGTCAGCCACTTTCCGGGTGAGGCCTTGTAACTCCGATTCGAAGCGGTTTACGAGCTCGGGGAGCTCGGACTTCAGATCGACGAGCCGTTCGTAGCGCAGCCCCCGGACGAGGTCGGACCACGAAACGAGGAGCGGGTCGTCGCCCGCCCACCGCACAAGTCGCAACACCGCCAGCAATACGCTCTCGACCTCCAGAGGGTCGTCACGCGGCCCTTGCCCGCCCCAGAGGTCGAGCTGACGCAATTCCTTCATCCCGTCCGCATCGATGACGGCGAGGTCGATCCACCCGCCGATTCGCACCCCTCGCCGGGGTGACTGGGTGGGTGAGTCGCAGCCGTGGAGATACGTCTCCACTGCGCGGGTGCCGAACAGCTGCTGGTACCAACGGACGGCTTGCTCGAAGACGGCCTGCTCCTCGGGTTCGAGGAGAGCCGGCGGTCGGAACGCGGCAGGGTCAAGTGGACCGAGAGCCGCGTGCGCGGTCCGTGCCGCGTTGAGAAACGCCTCTCGCAGCCGCGCTCGGTTCACCGGATCACCGGAGCCGGACCGCCCTTCGAACTCCTGGGCAAGCCGACGCGGACACATCGAGTCTGCTCTTCGCAGCAGATAGGGCGTGACCTTCGGAAGCTCGTCGCGCTGTTCGTCACCGGCCACGAGCCGAGGGTATGTGCCTCTCATGAGCTCATCGCGGACCACGATCCAGCGGGTACCGGCGCCGTCGCGAGGCACTCCGCCGGTAGGCTGGACGGGCCCGCCGGCCCGTGACGTCGGCATCGGGAGGTGCCCGTGCACATCGTCATCGGCTCCGATCACGCGGGCTACCGCCTCAAGGAGCACCTCAAGGACGTCATGAAGGCGGACGGCCACACGGTCGACGACCTCGGCACCCACTCCGAGGAGCCCGTCGACTACCCGCCCATCTGCGCCGACGTCGCCCGCACCGTCGTTGCCGGCGGGGCCGAGCGGGGGATCGTCCTCGGCGGCAGCGGGCAGGGCGAGCAGATCGCGGCCAACAAAGTCCGGGGGATCCGGGCCGCGCTGTGCAACGATTTGTTCACGGCCCGCGTCTCCCGGACCCACAACGATGCCAACGTGCTCGCCATGGGGGGGCGGATCGTCGCCGAGGGGCTCGCCGACGAGATCCTGCGCCTGTGGCTGGCGACCCCGTTCGAGGGCGGACGGCACGAGCGGCGCGTAAAGCAGATCGCCGAGATCGAACAAGGGGAGTCGGAGAACCGATGAGTGACCCGTTCACAGCCCTGGCGGCCACCGATCCCGAGCTGGCCGCGATCGTCGGACGAGAAGTCGAGCGACAGAACACGACGATCCAGCTCATCGCGTCGGAGAACTTCACGTCGCTCGCGGTGCTCGCCGCGCAGGGGTCGGTGCTCACGAACAAGTACTCGGAGGGGTACCCGGGGAAGCGGTACTACGGCGGCAACTACGTGGTCGATGATGCCGAGGAGCTCGCCCGCGATCGCGCCTGCGCGCTGTTCGGGACCGACCACGCCAACGTGCAGCCGCATTCCGGCGCCAGCGCCAACATGGCCGCGTACATGGCTTTGCTCGACCCGGGCGACAAGGTGATGGGCATGCGCCTCGACCAGGGCGGCCACCTGACGCACGGCTCGCCGGTCAACTTCAGCGGGCGGCTCTACGATTTCGTCGCCTACGGCGTCGACGACGAGACCGAGACCCTCGACTACGACCAGGTCCGCGACCTCGCTCGGCGCGAGCGTCCGAAGATGATCGTCGCCGGCGCCACCGCGTACCCGCGGGTCATCGACTTCGCCGCGTTCCGCGAGATCGCCGACGAGGTCGGCGCGCTGTTCCTCGTAGACGCCGCCCACATCGCCGGCCTCGTCGTCGGGGGCGCGCACCCGTCGCCGGCGCCGTACGCCGACGTCATCACGCTCACCACACACAAGACGCTGCGCGGCCCCCGCGCCGGTTGCATTCTGTGCCGCAAGGAGTACGCGGCTGTGATCGACAAAGCCGTGTTCCCGGGTCTCCAGGGCGGCCCGCTCATGCACGTGATCGCCGCCAAGGCGGTGGCGTTCCACGAGGCCGCCCAGCCCGGGTTCCGCGAGTACGCCGCCGGGATCGTGCGCAACGCGGAGGCGCTGGCGTCCGGTCTCGACGGCGAGGGCTTCCGGATCGTGTCGGGCGGGACCGACAACCACCTCATGCTCGTCGACCTCCGGCCCTTCGGCGTGACGGGCAAGCAGGCGCAGGAGGCGCTGGACGGAGCCGGCATCACCGTCAACAAGAACGCGATCCCCAACGACCCCGAGAAGCCGTTCGTGACCAGCGGGCTGCGCCTCGGCACGGCCGCCGTGACCACGGCCGGGATGGGCGAGCCTGAGATGGGCGAGATCGCGACGCTGATCGCGACCGTGCTTCGCAAGACCGGCGACGACGCGGTGGCAGGCGACGTGCGCGACGCCGCCGCCCGCCTGTGCTCCAAGTACACGCCATACCCCGAGCTCGCCGGCCCATGAGGCCGGAACGGGCCTGATCCGTGGCCGGCTATTCGATCGTCCTGGCCGTCGCGGCCCTCAGCACGTTCCTCCTGACCTTCGTCGTACGACGCGTCGCGGTGCACATCGGCGCCGTGTCCGTCCCCCAGGGCCGCAGCGTCCACGAACGCGCCACGCCGACGCTGGGCGGCGCCGGCATGTTCGGCGGGTTCCTGATCGCGATGGCCGTGGCGTCGCAGATCCCGCAGTTCCAAGAGATGTTCGACGGCGCCACCGAGCCCATCGGCCTCATGCTCGCGGCCGCGATCATGTTCGTCGTCGGCGGCGTGGACGACCTCTGGGAGCGGAAGGGAGGCGTGTCGCCGCCGGCGAAGGTGGCGGGGATGGTGCTCTCGGGCAGCGTGCTCTCGCTGCTCGGGGTGACGATGCTCTACTTCCGCGTCCCGTTCGCCCGCTACGACTACGTCGTCCTGTCGTCCGACCTCGCGCCGCTCGTGACTGTGCTCACGGTGGTCGTGATGGCGAATGCCATCAACCTCATCGACGGCCTTGACGGTCTCGCGGCCGGCATCGTCGCCATCGCGGGGTCGGCGTTCTTCCTCTATGCGGACCGGCTGTTCAAGGCGGGGCTGCTCGAGGGATCGAACATCGCGCCGCTCGTCGCCATCATCGCCGTCGGCGTGTGCGTCGGGTTCCTGCCCCACAACCTCAACCCGGCGAAGATCATCATGGGTGACGCCGGCGCGCTCTTCCTCGGCTTGCTCATGGCGACGACGACGATCACCGTGGGTGGTCGCACCGCCGACCAGTTCAGCGGGCAGACTTACTTCTTCTTCGCCCCGCTGTTCATCCCGCTGGTGATCCTCGGCATCCCGATACTCGACACGGTCTTCTCGTTCTTCCGCCGCGTCTATCGGCGCACCGCGTTCCACGTCGCCGACAAGGACCACTTGCACCACCGCCTCATGCGGCTCGGTCACACGACCCGCCGCACGGTCGTGATCCTGTGGCTGTGGACGGCGTTGCTGTCGGCGCTCGTCCTGCTCCCCACGTACACGAACCAGGGGAACGCCATCGTCCCGATCGGCGTGGTCGCGCTCGGGCTCCTCCTGTACGTCGTGTTCCATCCCGGGGTCCGGTCGACCCGCGACGCCGCCCTCGATCCCGCCGACCCCGCCGCGCTGGCCGAGGACGTCGTCGACCTCACCGCCCGCCGCCAGCAGCAGGAAGAGCGCTCGGGGACGTAACGGCGCCGTGGCCGTGGCGGCGGCCGTTGGCCTCGGCGGCTGCCTTCGGGCGAGACTCCAGATTTGACGCCCTCTTCGGGCGGCGGATACATTGTGATTATATTCACAAGCCCGGGCGCGGGCCCGGGGGCGAGTGGGGCGAGTGGGTCGTGACGGCACATCCGGGCGCTGAGGGGCGAGGCAAGATCCCCTGGGCCGAGCGGCAGGCCATGAACCGTGGGTTCGGCGAGGCGCTGGCGCAGGCGTTCGAGTTCGCCGCAATCCCGGTGCTGTTCGCGGCGTTCGGATGGTGGCTCGACGACCGGCTCGGGACGTCACCGGCCCTGGTCGTCGCGCTGGCGACCCTCGGCTTCGTCGGCGTCAGTCTCCGCACCGTCTACCACTACCTGGCCAAGGCGAAGAAGGAAGAGGAGGGCAAGCCGTGGACCCGGCGCCCCCGGTAGAGCGACGAATCGCCGTCGACCTCGCCCGCCACGGGCTGCTCGTCGCGCCCGTCATCGTGCTGGTCGCGGGTCTGCTCCGGGGATTCGACGGAGCTGCCTCCGCCGCGCTCGCCCTCGTCGTCCTCGTGTTGAACTTCTTGGCCGCCGCCATCAGCCTCGAGTGGGGCGCGCGCCGTTCCGGGAACGCGCTGTTCGCGGTCGCGCTGGGTGGGTTCCTGTTCCGCATGGTGTCGATCCTGATCGTGATACTCGTGGCGCAGGCGCTGTTCGGCTGGGTGGACGTCGTCGTCCTCGGCGTGACGCTGTTCCTCACGCATCTCGGGTTGCTGTTCTGGGAGCTACGCTCCGTCAGCTTTTCGCTGGCCGCCCCCGGCCTGCAGCGTGATCGCCCCACCCCGAGCGCACGAAAGGAAGACGCGCAGTGACGCTCCTCGGGATCGACTTCCCGCCGATCACCCACGTCACCCGGTGGCCCGACATCTTCTTCAAGGACACCGCGTTCGGGATCAACAAGACGGTCCTCATCTACTTCGCGTCGGTCCTCATCACGTTGGTGTTCTTCTTCGCCGCCGCCCGGAAGCACCAGCTCGTGCCGCGGGGCGTGCAGAACATGGCCGAGTCCAGCGTCGACTTCGTCCGCGAGGGCATCATCCTGCAGACGATCGGCCCCGAAGGCATGGGCTACTTGCCCTTCCTCACGACGATGTTCTTCTTCGTTTTCTTCATCAACATCTTCGAGATCCTGCCGTTCATCCAGTTCCCCGGGAACGCGCGCATCGCTGTGCCCTTGTTCTTGGCGCTCCTCGTCTGGTTCATCTTCAACATCGTGGGCATCGCCAAGCAGGGCTTCTTCACGTACGTCAAGAGCTCGATCGTCCCGCCCGATGTGCCAAAGCCGATCCTCCCCCTGCTGGTGCTCATCGAGTTCATCTCGGTGTTCCTGGTGCGGCCGTTCTCACTCGCCATCCGGCTCTTCGCGAACATGCTCGCCGGCCACCTCATCCTGGTGACGTTCGCGATCCTGACGTCGGCAATCTTCGGCGCCGCCGTCTACTTCAAGATCGGTGCCGCGTTCCCGTTCGCGCTGCTCGTAGCGCTGACGGCGTTCGAGATCCTGGTCTCTGCCCTCCAGGCCTTCATCTTCACCATCCTGACGGGCGTCTACATCGGCCTGTCCATGCACCCCGAGCACTAGGAGGCTCCCTTGTTAGATCCAGTCGTGTTGGCCGCACAGGCATCGGGTGAGCTGCAGGCGGGTCTCACCGCGATCGGCCGTGGGATCGTCTATGGCGGCGCCGCCATCGGTCCCGGCATCGGCATCGGGCTCGTCGTCGGCAACGCCATCACCGCCATGGCGCGGCAGCCAGAGTCCGCCGGCACCGTTCGCACGACGATGTTCCTCGGCATCGCGTTCACCGAGGCGCTGGCGCTCTTCGGGTTCGTGTTGTCGTTCATCATCAGCGGCTAGGAGTCGAGCCATGCGCATCCGACTGTTGATCGCGGCCGCGACCATCGCCCTGGCAGGTGTGGTCGCAACCCCCGCGGTTGCCCAGGCCAAGCCCAAGGGAGACGCCGAGGAGGAGTGCATCAAGCTCCTCGAGGACGGCAAGAAGATCGACGACTGCCAGGAGGCGCCGAGCCTGATCCTCCCCGAGACGAACGAGATCATCTGGGGCGGGTTGGCGTTCGTGGTCCTGCTCCTCGTGATGTGGAAGTACGCGCTCCCGCCGGTGCGGAACATGATGAAGCAGCGTGAGGACCGCATCCGGGACGACCTCGAGCGGGCGGAGCACGCGCGCACGGAGGCCGAGGGCGAGCTGGCGAACTACCGGCGTCAGGTCGCCGACGCCCGCAACGAAGCGGCGCGAATCATCGAGGAGGCGCGGCAGTCGGCCGACGAGGTGAAGCGCCAGATCCAGTCCCAAGCGGAGGCGGACGCGGTCGAGATTCGGGCCCGGGCCCAGGAGGACATCCGGCTGGCGGCCGAGCGAGCCCAAGCCGACCTCCAAGGCCGCGTCGCGGATCTGTCGATCGAGCTGGCGGAGAAGATCGTGGAGCGCAACCTCGATCGCGACACGCAGCTCGCGTTGGTGGAGAGCTACATCGGCCAAGTCGGCAACGGGAACGGGAGCCGGTAGCAGGTATGGCGGAGGGGGATCGGGTCGAGGCGTACTCCCGGGCGTTCCTCGAGGTCGCGCGGGCCGAGAAGCAGGGCGGAGCGATCGAGGACGACCTGTTCCGGTTCGTCCGCGCGCTCGAACCCAACGACGACCTCCGGATGGCGCTCGCCGACCGGACGGTCCCGGCCGAACGACGCATCGCCGTCGTCGAGGAGCTCATGGGCGGCGTCGCGCTCCCCGTCAGCGTTGGCCTGGCCTCGATGGTGGTCGGCGCCGACCGGGCGGGCGAGCTGCCGGCCATTGTCGACCGATTCCTGGAGCTGTCGGCCGAACAGCGCAAGCACGAGGTCGCCGAGGTGCGCGCCGCCGTGCCGCTGGACGAGCGACTTCGTGACCGGTTGGCCAAGGCGCTCAGCGACGCCACCGGCAAGCAGGTCGAGGTCAAGGTGGTCGTCGACCCGAACGTGCTCGGCGGGGTCGTGGCCCGCATCGGCGACACGGTGATCGACGGTTCCGTGCGCCACCGGCTGGATCAACTGAAGGAACGCATGTAATGGCTGAGTTGTCCATCAACGCCGACCAGATCGCGGAGGCGCTGCGGAAGCACGTCGGCGGTTTCAGCACCACGCTCGAGAAGGCACGGGTCGGACGTGTCCTCGAGGTCGGTGACGGGATCGCGCGCGTGTCGGGGCTGCCGGAGACGGCGGTCAACGAGTTGCTGGAGTTCGAAGGCGGCACGCTCGGCTTGGCGCTGAACCTCGACGAGGACTCGATCGGCGCCGTCGTGCTCGGCGAGGCCGAGGAGGTCGAAGAGGGCCACATGGTCCAGGAGACGGGCCGGATCCTGTCGGTCCCGGTGGGCGACGTCATGCTCGGCCGCGTCGTCAACGCGCTCGGGCAGCCCATCGACGGCAAGGGCCCGATCAACACCGAGACGAATCGCCGTCTCGAGATCCAGGCGCCCGGCATCGTCGCCCGCCGTCCGGTGCACGAGCCGCTGCAGACGGGCATCAAGGCGATCGACGCGATGACGCCCATCGGACGCGGCCAACGTGAGCTGATCATCGGTGACCGCAAGACCGGGAAGACAACCGTCGCGGTCGACACCATCCTCAACCAGCGCGGCCAGGGCGTGAAGTGCATCTACGTGGCCGTCGGCCAGAAGGGCTCCACGGTCGCTCAGACCGTCGCCACTCTCGAATCGCACGGCGCAATGGAGTACACGGTCGTGGTCAACGCGCCGGCCGCCGACCCGGCGGTGTTCAAGTACCTGGCCCCGTACGCGGGATGCGCGCTCGGCCAGTTCTGGATGGACGACGGCTCGGCGGCGCTCGTCGTCTACGACGACCTGTCCAAGCAAGCCGAGTCGTACCGGCAGTTGTCGCTGCTGCTCCGCCGCCCGCCCGGTCGCGAGGCGTACCCCGGAGACGTGTTCTATCTCCACTCCAGGCTGCTGGAACGCGCGGCCAAGCTCAGTGAGGAGCGCGGCGCCGGCTCCCTCACCGCGCTGCCGATCATCGAGACGAAGGCGGGCGACATCTCCGCCTATATCCCGACCAATGTGATCTCGATCACCGACGGGCAGATCTATGTCGTCGAGGACCTGTTCCGAGCGGGCGTGCGGCCCGCGGTCGACGTCGGCATCTCGGTGTCACGAGTCGGCGGGGACGCGCAGATCAAGGCGATGAAGTCGGTGGCCGGGACGCTCAAGATCGACCTCGCCCAGTTCCGTGACCTCGAGGCGTTCGCGACGTTCGGGTCCGAGCTCGACCGGGTGTCGCAGGCCCAGCTCGATCGTGGCTATCGCCTGACCGAGTTGCTCAAGCAGCCGCTCAACGCGCCGATGCCGGTGGAGCTGCAGGTCATCTCGATCTTCGCCGGCACCAACGGCTACCTCGACGACCTGCCGGTCGAAGACGTCCGGCGCTTCGAGAGCGAGCTCCACGACTTCTTCCTCACCCGCAAGGCTGACCTGCTGGCCGCGATCCGCGACACCGGGCAGCTCCCGGAAGAGGCCGAGCTCAAGCAGGCCGTCGACGACTTCAAGGCGATGTTCCAGCCGTCGGGCGACGTCGACGACACCACGATGGAAGCACTGGAGGGCGAGGCCCTCGGCGAGCCCGAATCCGCAAAGACCCTGGCGACGGAGTAGCACGGCATGGCGGGTGGTCAGGAGCGCATCCTCCGTAGGCGCATCCGGAGCGTGCAGTCGACCAAGAAGATCACGCGCGCCATGGAGCTCATCGCCGCCAGCCGCATCGTGCGGGCGCAGGCGCGGGTCGAGGCCGCGGTGCCGTACAGCGACCAGATCACGGAGGTCGTGCACGACCTCGCCGACGCCGGTGGCGCCGTGCAGAGCCCCCTCCTCGTGCCGCGGCCCGAGATTCGCCGCGTCGGCCACATCGTGATCACCGCCGACCGCGGACTGTGCGGCGCGTACAACTCGTCCGTGCTGCGCGCCGCCGAGGGTGAGATCGAGGAGCACCGAGAGATCGGACGCGACTCGTCGGTCTACGTCGTCGGCCGCAAGGGAGAGAGCTACTTCCGCTACCGCGGTCTTCCGGTGGAGGCCTCCTTCACGGGCTTCAGCGATCAGCCGTCGTACGAGGACGCCCGCGGCATCGCCGCCGCCGTGCGCGACCCGTTCCTCGACGGGCGCATCGACATGGTGCAGGTCATCTACACGCGCTTCATCACGGTCGGGAGCCAGGAGGTCGTCGTCCGCCCGCTGATGCCGCTGGACCGCGACGTCGTGCGGGACGAGGACGAGCGTGCTCGCGAGGCCGAGGGTCCGCGCGCGGCGTACGAGTTCGAGCCCGGACCGGGGGAGATCCTGGAACGGCTCCTGCCGCGGTACGTCGAGGCACGCGTCTTCGCCGCGCTGCTCAACGCGGCGGCATCCGAGCACGCCGCCCGCCAGCGGGCGATGAAGGCCGCCAGTGACAACGCCGATGAGCTCACCGTGAGCCTCACGCGCGTCATGAACCGGGCCCGACAGGACGCCATCACCACCGAGATCACCGAGATCGTCGGTGGCGCCGAGGCACTCCGCCACGGTGGACAGCAGGGCGCGGAGGAGCCGTTCGGCGAGGACCTCCGCGTCAGGGTCTCCGCCGAGTGAGCGCCGAGAAAGCAAAGGAGTACTCCCGATGACCATGACCGCCGAGGAGCGCGCCGGCACCGAGCTGAAGGACGGGCGCGTCGTCGCCATCGCCGGCCCGGTCGTCGACGTCGAGTTCCCGCCCGACGCCCTGCCCGAGATCAACCACGCCATCGACATGGAGATCGAGCTCGAGGGCGACGCCATTCGCATCGTCGCCGAGATCGCCCAGCAGATCGGCGACAACCGGGTGCGGGCCATCTGCATGAAGCCCACTGACGGTCTTCGCCGCGGCACGAAGGTGCGCAATCTTGGTCACGGCCTGCAGATGCCCGTCGGGGACGGCGTTCTCGGCCACGTGCTCAACGTGCTCGGCGAGCCGCTCGACGTCTCCGCCGACCAGCTCACGGATATCGACGACCACTGGGACATCCACCGCGAGCCGCCCCCGTTCCGCGAGCTCGAGCCCCGCAGCGAGATGTTCGAGACCGGCATCAAGGTCATCGACCTGCTCGAGCCGTACGTCCGCGGCGGCAAGATCGGCATGTTCGGCGGCGCCGGCGTGGGCAAGACGATCATCATCCTGGAGATGATCAACCGCGTCGCCACGCAGCACGGTGGCGTGTCGGTGTTCGCGGGCGTCGGCGAGCGCACCCGCGAGGGAACCGACCTGTGGCTCGAGATGCAGGAGTCCGGCGTCATCGACAAGGCTGCCCTGATCTTCGGGCAGATGGACGAGCCGCCCGGCGTGCGTCTCCGAGTCGGACTCGCCGCCTTGACCGTGGCCGAGTACTTCCGCGACGTGAAGAACCAGGACGTTCTGCTCTTCGTCGACAACATCTTCCGGTTCGTGCAAGCGGGTTCGGAGGTGTCGACACTGCTCGGCCGGATGCCATCGGCGGTGGGCTACCAGCCGACGCTGGCCGACGAGATGGGCGAGCTCCAGGAGCGCATCACGTCGACGAAGGGGCACTCGATCACGTCGCTGCAGGCGGTGTACGTCCCTGCCGACGACTACACGGACCCGGCGCCGTTCACGACGTTCGCCCACCTCGACGCCACGACCGAGCTGAGCCGTCAGATCGCCGCGCTCGGCATCTACCCTGCGGTGGACCCGCTGTCGTCGTCGTCGACGATCCTCGCGCCCGAGATCATCGGCGACCGCCACTACAACTGTGCCCGCCGGGTGCAGGAGGTGCTGCAGCGGTTCAACGAGCTGCAGGACATCATCGCCATCCTCGGCATCGACGAGCTGTCCGAGGACGACAAGGTCGTCGTCTCCCGCGCCCGCAAGATCCAGCGCTTCCTGTCGCAGCCGTTCTTCGTCGGCGAGAAGTTCACGGGCGTCAAGGGCGTGTACGTGCCCATCGAGGAGACCGTCCAGAGCTTCGAGGCGCTCGTGAACGGCGAGCTCGACGAGGTCCCGGAGCAGGCGTTCTTCAACGTCGGCGGCGTCGAGAGCGTGCTGGCGAAGGCCAAGACGCTGCAGGAGAGTTGAGCGACCGTGCCGCTCAACGTCGAGGTCGTCTCGCCCGAGCGGGTCCTCTACAGCGGCGAGGCCGACATGCTCGTGTGCCGGACGTCGGAGGGCGAGATCGCGTTCCTGCCCGGGCACGTCTCGTTCCTCGGCGCGCTCGGGATCGGCGTCGTGCGGAGCCTGCTGCCCGATCACGGCGAGCAGGCGATTGCCGTGCACGGTGGGTTCGTCGAGGTCGCGAAGGACCGCGTGATCGTCCTGTCCGACGTCGCCGAGCTCGCCGATCAGATCGACGTCGAGCGGGCCCGGCGCGCCCGGGAACGGGCCGAGGAGCGACTGAGCGCGCACCCCGACGACGAGGAAGCCCAGGCTGCCCTCCTGCGCGCGACCACCCGTCTCGAGGTGGCCGGAGCCGTCGAGCGCGCGTAGGGCGGGCTCGGGCAACGTCGTCGCCCCCGAGGCCGCGGCCTACCGTGTGCCCATGCGCCGGCTCATCCCCCTGGCCGTCGCGCTCGCGCTGGCGCTCGGCGCCGCGCCGGTCGGCACGGCAGACGCGCTTCCGCGCGGCTCGGGACGGACGGATCTCGCCGCGTACCGCGGGCTGGGCACGTGGGTCGACGTGTTCGACTACGTCCCCGCGTTCCAGGAGGCCGGCCAGGATCCGGCGGTCACGACGGCCAGCTTCGACGACATGTCCCGCCTCGGCGTCAAGACCGTCTTCCTGCAGGCGACGCAGGACGACGACCGTTCACCCGGCGAGACCGTTGACCCCAAGCTCCTCGGTCGCATGCTCCGGGCCGCCCACAAAGCCGACCTCCGCGTCGTCGCGTGGTACCTGCCGCGGTTCGCCGACCCGAGCTCGGACTTCCGCCACGTGCGCGCCCTGCTGAACTTCAAGGCCAACGGGGAAGAGTTCGACGGCTTCGCGCTCGACATCGAATGGAACCGCAGCGTGCCCGACTTCGAGGAGCGCAACACGGCGCTCGTCGACCTCTCCAAGCGCGTCCGGGAGGCCGCCGGCGACCGCCCCGTCGGCGCCATCGTCCTCGAGCCCGTCTTCCTCGAAGTCGTCAGCCCCGACTTCTGGCCCGATTTCCCGTGGCGGAAGCTGTCCTCGCTGTACGACGTCTGGCTCCCCATGTCGTACTGGACGAACCGCAACTCCGACTCGGGATACAAGGACGGCTTCAAGTACACCGACGAGAACATCCGCCGGGTCCGCAACAACCTCGACGACAAGAACGCGCCGGTGCACGCCATTGGTGGCATCGCCGACACCGCGCTCATCAACGACTACGCAGGGTTCCTGCGCGCTGTACAGAAGGACGACGCGATCGGCTGGTCGATCTACGACTACAGCACCACCGTGAGCACAGCCTGGCCCAGATTGCGGAAAGGCTGAGCTAATCGAATTTGAGTGACGAGTACCGCATGAGCTTGTGCCAGCGGTGGCGGGAGTCGATCGTGCGGATCGTCCCCGACTTCGACCGCATCACGAGCGACTGCGTCGAGGCGCCGTCTCCCCAGTAGCGGACGCCCTTGAGCAGCTCGCCATCGGTCACGCCCGTCGCCGAGAAGAACACGTCGTCGCCGGAGACGAGATCGTCCGTGGTGAGCACGCGGCTGAGGTCGTAGCCGGCGTCGGTGGCGGCGCGGCGCTCGTCCTCGTCACGGGGCCAGAGCCGGCCGTGGATGGCGCCGCCGAGGCACTTCAACGCGCAGGCGGCGATGACGCCCTCGGGGGTGCCGCCGATGCCGAACAGGACGTTCGCGCCGCTCTCGGCCCACGCCGTCGAGATGGCGCCGGCGACGTCCCCGTCGGGGATGAGGCGGATGCGGGCGCCGGCCTCCCGGCACTCCTTGATGATGTCGGTGTGGCGGTCGCGGTCGAGGATGACCGCCGTCACGTCGTCGACGTCCTCGCCGAGCGCCTTCGCCACCGCCTGGAGGTTGTGCGTGACCGGCGCGTCCAGGTCGATCGCATCGGCGGCCTCGGGCCCGACGGCGATCTTCTCCATGTACACGCACGGCCCGGGGTCGAACATGGTCCCGCGCTCCGAGAGGGCGATCACGGCGATGGCGTTCGGGCGGCCGAGGGCGGTGAGCGTGGTGCCGTCGATGGGGTCGACGGCGATGTCGCACCCGGGGCCGCCGGCGCCGATCTGCTCGCCGTTGTAGAGCATCGGCGCCTCGTCCTTCTCGCCCTCACCGATGACGACGACGCCGTCCATGGAGACGTTGTTGACGACGAGCCGCATGGCGTCGACGGCGGCCTGATCGGCGGACTCCTTGTCGCCCCGCCCCATCCAGCGCCCGGCGGCGAGGGCCGCCGCCTCGGTGACCCGCGCCAGTTCCATGGCGAGGTTGCGGTCGGGGGCCTGGCGCTGCTCCATTGCTGGGTTCTCCTCGGGCGGGCGGGGCTCGTCGGGACTGTACCCGGGACCGGTTCCGGCCCACCCTTGGCGGCTCGAGCCGATCCGCAGTCTTCACATCCCCTCGTCACCAACGCCCTGTCCAACTGCCGACCGGCGGTACCGTTGATGCGGTGACGACGGCACGCGACCGCTGGCAGGCGGCTTTCGACCACGCCGAGCGGCGCGACGCCGACTTCGACACCATGTCGGGGTTGCCGGTGGCGCCGGTGTACGGGCCCGACGACGGCGAGTTCCCCGGGGAATGGCCGTACACGCGCGGGCCGTACGCCTCGATGTACCGGTCGAAGCTCTGGACGATGCGCATGTTCGCCGGCTTCGGCACTGCGCCAGACACCAACCGGCGGTTCCGGGAGTTGCTGGCCGCCGGCGGCGACGGGCTGTCGACTGCGTTCGATCTGCCCACACTCATGGGCCGCGATTCGGACGACCCGCTGTCGCTGGGCGAGGTTGGCAAGTGCGGCGTCGCCATCGACACGCTCGCCGACATGGAGGACCTCTACCGCGAGATCGACCTCGCGAAGGTCACGACGTCGATGACGATCAACTCGCCGGCCGCCATCTTGCTGGCGATGTACATCGCGGTGGCCGAGCGCGGCGGCGCGTCGCGGCGTGAGCTCGGCGGCACCCTCCAGAACGACATCCTCAAGGAGTACCAGGCGCAGAAGGAGTTCATCTTCCCGCCCCGCCCGTCGATGCGGATCGTCGCCGACACGATGCGGTTCTGCACCGCCGAGATGCCGCGCTGGCACCCGATCTCGGTGTCCGGGTACCACATCCGGGAGGCCGGGAGCACCGCCGCCCAGGAGCTCGCGTTCACGCTCGCGAACGGGTTCGCGTACGTCGAGGCGGGGACGGCGGCGGGCCTCGCGGTCGACGACTTCGCGCCCCGGCTGTCCTTCTTCTTCAACGCGCACATCGACTTCTTCGAGGAGATCGCCAAGTACCGGGCGGCGCGCCGCATCTGGGCCCGGTGGATGCGCGGCCGGTACGGAGCTCGGGCCGAGCGGTCGCTCCAGCTCCGGTTCCACACCCAGACCGCGGGCGTGTCGCTGACGGCGCAGCAGCCCGAGGTCAACGTCGTCCGCACCGCCATCGAGGCGCTCGCCGGCGTCCTCGGCGGCACGCAGAGCCTCCACACGAACTCGATGGACGAGGTGCTCGCGCTCCCGACCGACAACGCCGCCCGCCTGGCGTTGCGGACCCAGCAGGTGATCGCCAACGAGACCCGCGTCCCGAACGTGGCCGACCCGCTCGGCGGCTCGTGGTTCGTCGAGGAGCTCACCGACGAGATGGAACGCCAGGCCGAGGCCGTGTTCGACCACCTGGACCGGCTCGGCGGCGGCTCGCTCCTCGAAGGCGTGTTCCGCGCCATCGAGTCGGGCTGGTTCCAGGGCGAGATCGCCGAGTCCGCCTACGAGCTCGAGCGCAAGCTCAACGACGGCCGCCATCTCCTCGTGGGGGTGAACGTGGCCACGCAGGGCGGCGACCAGCAACCCGAGATCCTGCGCATCGGCCCCGAGGTGGAGGAGACCCAGCTGAAGCGCCTCGCCCGGGTGAAAGGCGATCGCGACGATGCCGCGGTCGACGCCGCGCTCGCCCGCATCCGGGCCGACGCCGCCCAGCCCGACGTCAACCTCATGCCCGGGCTCGTCGACGCGGTGTCGACGCACGCGACGGTGGGTGAGATCGTCGGCGCCCTGGCTGACGTGTTCGGTCGCCACCGCGAAGACCCCGTCATCTGAGGATGGACGTCCGCCTCCTCGAGGTCGCGCGCGCCGCCAAGGGGTTCATGCCCGACGACGAGGGGCTCGCGCTCCACGCCGCCGGCCGCGACGCGGCGTCCGTCGGGCCTCTCCTCGAGGTCGGGAGCTACTGCGGCAAGTCGGCCGTGTACCTGGGCGCGGCGGCGCGCGCCGGCGGCACCGTGCTGTTCAGCATCGACCACCATCGCGGCTCGGAGGAGAACCAGGCCGGGTGGGAGCACCACGACCCCGAGGTCGTCGATCCCGCGACCGGCCGCATGGACACGCTGCCGTTCTTCCGCCGCACGATCGAACGTGCCGGCCTCGAGGACGCCGTGGTCGCCGTCGTCGGCGACTCGCCGGTGATCGCGGCGAACTGGCGCACGCCGCTCGGGCTCGTGTTCATCGACGGCGGTCACGCTCTCGACGTGGTGCTCGCCGACTACGAAGCCTGGTCGCCGCAGGTCGCGGCGGGCGGCGTGCTCGTCTTCCACGACGTGTTCGAGGACCCGCGCGACGGCGGCCAGGCGCCGTTCGAGGTGTGGAAGCGCGCCGTCGCCTCGGGTCTGTTCACCCCGGTCTCGACGACCGGCAGCCTCCGCGTGCTGCGGCGGAGCTAGTCCCGCTTGTAGCGGGCCATCTCGGCTTCGATCGCGGCGCCGGCCGCAAGGAGCTCGGCGGGGGAGAGGCCGAGGGGGAGGCCCTCGCCGCGGAACAATCCTGCGGTTGGCGCGTGGCCGGCCAGCGCGTGGGCTGCGAGCACGACGGAGGCCGAGTTCCACGTGGGTTGCTCGACCGGATACAGCTGTCCGTCCCGATCGAACGCACCGCCCTCGAAGTTGGCGCCGGTCCAGTAGCCGCCGCCGTCGGCCCGGAGGAACTGCACCGACTCGAACAGATCGTGCGCTTCGTGGTGCGCGCCGATGGCGTCGAGCGCCATCACCAGCTCGCACGTCTCGGCGGCCGTGACCCACGGGCGGTCGGAGACACAGCGCGCCCCTCGACCTTCGACCACGAAGGTCTTCCATCCCGACGCCACTCGAGCGTGGGCGGCGTGGCCGCGTAGGACGCCACCGAGGATCGGGTAGTACCAGTCCATCGCCCAGCGCGCTTTGTCGAGGAAGACGTCGGGCCGGTGCGCGACGGCGATCGCGAGGGAGCCGAGTGACAGCTCCCAGTCGGGGCGCTCGTGGCCGAGGTGCTCGGCGATCGCGATCGCGCAGCGCAAGCTGGCATGGACGCTGGACGACCCGGTGAGCAGGGCGCCGTCGTCGGGGTCGTCGCCCCGCCACGCGACCTCGCCCGTCTCGGTCTGGTAGTCGAGCACGTAGTCGATGGCGCGCTCGACCACGGGCCAGAAGTCGTCGAGGAAGCGCCGGTCGCGTGTCGACAGGTAGTGGTGCCACGCGCCGTTCGCGATGTAGGCCGTGACGTTCGTGTCGAGCGTCGGGTCCTTCACGGCGTCGCCGACGTAGTACGCGTGCCACGCGCCGTCCGGCCGCTGCCGGCTGCGGAGCCACTCGTACGCCCGTTCGGCTTCGGTGTGTCGGCCGCCGACGTCGAGCGCCATGGCCGCCTCGACCAGGTTCCACGGGTCGGTGTGGTGACCCGGGATCCACGGGATGTTGCCGTCGGGAAGCTGGATGGCCGCGATCGCGTCGACCGTGTCCGCAAGCTTGTCGGCGGTCACTATTCCTTCGACGTTGCTCAGCACGTTCATTGCAGCTTCTCCGTATAGATGACGAGGCTCTTGCCCAGGACGGGGTTGAGCGTCCGGTCGAGGAGTCGGGCCCATCGCGGGCGGTTGGTCAGGTCCCAGACGAGGAAGTCGTGGTACTTGCGGACCGGCCACGCGTCGGGGTTGTCGACGCCCACCGCGCACTTGAGCATCCAGTACGGCGAGTGGAGCGCGTGCGCGTGATGCGAGCCGCGCAGGACCAATCCGGCCCGCTCGAGCTTCGCCTCCAGCTCGGGTTGCCGGTAGATGCGGATATGCCCGCCGGGCGTGTCGTGGTACCGGTGGTCGAGCGCCCAGCAGATCCGTTCCGGCCACCGGGTCGGCACCGTGACGGCCAGCCGGCCGCCGGGCCGCAGCACCCGGACGAGCTCGCGCATTGTCGCTTCGTCGTCGGGGATGTGCTCGAGCACCTCGGCGGCGATGATCCGGTCGAACGACTCGTCGGGGAACGGCAGCGTCAGCGCGTCACCATTGACCATCCCACCGGCCGGCCCGTGCGGCAGCTCGCGTGCTGCGACCATCCCGCCGCTGACCGCCGCCGCGTCCTTGAGCTCGGCGGCGTCGGCGTCGAGGGCGACGACCGTCGCGCCGCGCCGCATCGCCTCGAACGCGTGACGTCCGCCACCACAACCGAGGTCGAGCAGCGTCTCCCGGTCGCGCAGATCGAGTCGTTCGAAGTCGACGGTCAGCATCAGCGCGCGGGCGCTCCACTTTGCTCGTCGAGCAGCGCGCGGTAGTGATCGACCGTGCCCTCGGCGGTCTTGCGCCACGTGAAGCGCTCGAGCACCCGCGCCCGACCGGCGGCGCCGATGCGCGCCCGCAGCCCGGGATCGTCGATGGCGCGTCCGAGGGCGAGCGCGAGAGCTGAGACGTCACCCGGCGGCACGAGGAGCCCGGTCTCGCCGTCGCGCCCGACAACCTCGGGGAGCGCGCCGCCGGTCGTGGCGACGATGGGGACGCCGCACGCCATCGCCTCGACGGCCGGCAACGAGAAGCCCTCGTACAGGGACGGGACCGCGGCCACCTCGGCCTCGGCGTAGAGCTCGACGATCCGGTCTGTCGTCACGCCGTGCACGAACTGGACGGCGCCGTCGAGGTCGAGCCGGTCGATCAGCGCCGGGATCCGGCTCTTGTCCTTCGACTTGCCGATCACGACGAGGTGAGCGTCGTTGCGTTCCGTGCGCACCTTGGCGACCGCTTCGAGCAACGGGGCGAGGCCTTTCATCGGGACGTCGGCGCTCGCCGTCGTCATGATGCGGCCGGGAACGCGACGCACGTCGGGTCGGGGCCGGAAAACGGCAGGGTCGGCGCCGACCGGGACCACATGGAGCCGATCGGGGTCGACCAGCATCTGGTCGACGATGTCGCGCCGCGACGAGTCGGACACGGTGACGAGTCGCGGGAGGTGGCGGGCGACGCGCGTCTGCATGTCGATGAACCCGTACCAGCGGCGCAGCGTGAACCGCTTCCAGACGCGCTTGGCGTACGCGAGGTCGAGATCGCGATCGACGGTCACCGGGTGATGGAGCGTCGCGAGCATCGGCCAGCCGTCGTCGACCATCTTGGCGAGGCCGGTGCCGAGGCACTGGTTGTCATGCACGACATCGAAGTCGGCGCGGCGGTCTCGCAGCAGCCTGCGAACGCGCAGACTGAACGTGTACGGCTCGGGGAAACCCGCCGCGCACATGATGGCGAACTCGGCCACGTCGATGCGGGTCTTGAACTCCCACGGCCACGGCACCCGGAACGGGTTCTCGGGTCGGTAGAGATCGAGGCTCGGCACACGCGTCAGCTGGGCGGGATCGGCGAGCTCCGGGTACGGCTGGCCGGAGAAGACCTCGACCGTGTGCCCGAGAGCAGTGAGCTCGCGCGCCAGCTCGCGGGTGTAGACACCCTGACCGCCGCAATGCGGATTGCCGCGATACACCAGATAGGCGACGCGAAGGGGCTGATCCGGGCGCGGCATGAAGGAGCAGCCTATCGGGGGAGGCCGGGTACCCTCCCCGCGGATGAACACGATCTATGCCGGTCCGAAGCGCGGCGCCGACCGGGCGGTGCTCCTGGCGCACGGCGCGGGCTCCGACATGCAAGCGGCGACGCTCGCCCGAGTCGCGGACGCGCTCGCGGCGGCGAAGATCCCGTCGCTCCGGTTCAACTACCCGTATCGCGACGCGGGGAGGAAGTCACCGGACCGCGCGGCGGTGCTCGACGCCGCCACCCGCGAAGCCGCCGGCGAGCTCGCGGCGCGCACCAAGCTGCCGCCCTCGCAGCTCGTGCTGGGCGGCCGGTCGATGGGCGGCCGGTACTGCTCGCTCATCGTCGGCGCCGACGAGGACCCGGTGCCCGCGCTCGGCCTGCTCCTGCTCGGCTATCCCCTGCATGCGCCCGGGAAGCACGACCAGCCCCGCGTCGAGCACTTCCCGCGCATCCGGGTGCCATGCCTGTTCGCGAGCGGAACGCGTGATTCGCTCGCCGGTCAGGGCGCGCTCACCGACGCGGTCAAGGCGATCAAGGGCCCCGTCACGATGCACTGGCTCGAGTCGGCCGACCACGGGTACCGGCCGAAGAAGGCGTCGGGCCGCACGGTCGACGACGTCGCGGCCGAGGTCGCCGAGCTCTCGGTGCGGTGGGTGCAGTCGCTCCCCGCCTGACGTGCCAATTGAGGGTTTCGGCAGCGAAACGGCCCGAGAGCGACCAATTCGCAACCGAGAACGGGGTCATGCGTCACACCGGGGAGAAGTCCTTCTCCGGACCCGCGAACTCCGCGCGAAAGGACCATGAACCCGCCCGTATTGTTCAGGTCCCGGCGCTTCCACCTGCGAGACTGTGGGAATGCGAGTTCGTCGCTACTTCGCTTTCGTCGACCTGTGCGGTTTCACCCGTTTCACCGAGGTGCACGGTGACGAGGAAGCGGTTTCCGTCCTCACCGGCTTCCGCACCCTCGTGCGTTACATCGCGTCCGAGCACGGTGTGCGGGTTGCGAAGTGGCTCGGTGACGGCGCGATGTTCGTCAGCACCGACGGCCCCGCGCTGGCGGCCGCACTCCTCGCGCTCGACCAGCGCGCGTCGGACGCAGTCGACCTGCCCATCCGGGCGGGGTTCTCGGGCGGCGACGTGATCCTCTTCGAAGGCGACGACTACATCGGCGGGCCGGTGAACCTGGCGTCGCGGCTGAGCGACGTCGCCGCGCCCGGGGAGATCCTGGCCGGCGCCGACATGGCCGAGTTCGTGTCCGACGGCGCCGACCTCCGGCCGGTCGAACCCCGGCTCGTGCCCGGCTTCATGCAGCCCGTCCCGATCGTGGCGTTGGCCGTCGCCGAGCCGATCACCGGCACGCACGAGATCATCGCCAGCTGAGCTTCTCCGACCCGGCGCAGCCGGGCGGTAGCCTGCATCGCCATGGCGTACGCCACCCTGCACTTCGAGCGCGACGGAAGCGTCGGATGGCTCCGGCTCTCCCGTCCGGACCGGCTGAACGCGTTCACGCCCGAGATGTGGCGCGAGCTGCGCGAGATCGGCGAAGAGCTGCGCGACGATCCCGACCTGCGCGCGCTCGTCGTCATCGGCGAAGGGCGCGCGTTCTCGAGCGGCATCGACACGTCGGTCTTCGCCGGCGACACCCTCGACGGCGACACGCTCGAGACGGATCGCGACGCCCCTCGTCGCCACGACGATCCCGCGGTCGACGCGATCATGCAGACGCAGGATTCGTACACATGGCTCGAGGAGGCGCCGTACGCGACGATCGCCGCGGTGCGCGGCTACGCGCTCGGTGCCGGGCTCCAGCTCGCGCTGGCGTGCGACCTCCGCGTGTTCGCCGAGGGAACGAAGGCGGGTCTGCTCGAGTTCAAGTACGGCATCCTCCCCGACCTCGGCGGCACCCAAAGGCTCCCGCGCGCGGTCGGCGCGGCGAAGGCCAAGGAGCTCATCTTCACCGCGAGCCAGATCGACGCCGAGGAGGCCTTCCGCATCGGGCTGACCCAACGGCTCGTCCCGGACGCCGAGCTCGAGCCCACCGTTCGCGAGCTCGCCACGACCATCGCCGCACAGCCGCCGCTCGCCGTCGAGGGCGCCAAGCGGGCGGTGAACGTGGCCGGCACCGTCTCGACGCGCGACGGGCTGCGCATCGAGGCCGAGGGACAGGCGGTCTGCCTGCGCTCGGATGACATGAAGGAAGCGATCGCCGCGTTCGTCGAGCGGCGCGCACCGAGCTACCAGCGCCGCTAGCGGGAGTGATGGACGCGTTCGTCGTCCGGGCCAACGGTCCGCTGTCAGGCACCGTGCGCGTGCGCGGCGCGACCAAGAACGCCGGGCTCAAGCAGATGGCGGCGGCGTTGCTCGCGCCCGGTGTGACCGTGCTCCGCAACCTGCATCCCGTACTCGACCTCGATGCGATGCTCGACGTGATGCGCGCCATCGGCGCCGGCACCGAGTGGACGGGCGAGAACGAGCTCACGATCGACTCCACCGGGCCTCTCCATCCCGAAGCGCCCTACGAGCTCGTCACGCGGATGCGCGCGTCGATCAACGTCCTGGGACCGCTGCTGGCGCGCTGCGGGGAGGCGCGTGTCGCGATGCCCGGCGGCGACAACATCGGGAGCCGCAAGCTCGACATGCATTTCCGCGGCCTGCAAGCCATGGGTGCCGAGCTCGAGATCGTGCACGGTCTCATCGAGGCGCGCTGCCAGACGTTGTGCGGTACCCGCATCGTGCTCGAGTTCCCGAGCGTCGGCGCGACCGAGAACCTGCTCACCGCAGCCGTTCTGGCGAAGGGCCAGACCGTGCTCGACAACGCCGCCCGCGAGCCGGAGATCAGCGATCTGGCGGCCTTCCTCAACCGCATGGGCGCGCAGATCTCGGGTGCCGGGTCGTCGACGATCGAGGTCGAAGGGGTCGAGAGCCTGACGCCGGTCGAGAACGAGGTGATGGGGGATCGCATCGAAGCGGGGACCATCCTGATGGCGTGCGGTGTCGCCGGCGGCGAGGTCACCATTGAGGGCACGCGACTCGACCACCTCGAGATGGTGGCGTTGAAGTTGAGTGAGATGGGTCTCGCCGTCTCGCCCACTCCCGACGGCCTGCGGGCCCGCTGCGAAGAGCGGCTGCACGCCGTCGACGTGGCGACTTTGCCGTACCCCGGCTTCGCGACCGACTTCATGCCCCTCGTCGTGGCGCTGCTCGCCACCGCCGAAGGGTCGGCGATCGTCACCGAGAACGTGTTCGACAACCGCTTCGGGTTCGTCGACGAGCTCCACCGCATGGGCGCCGACATCCGCAACGAGGGCCGTCACGCGGTGGTCCGTGGCGTCG
>DASYQJ010000243.1:0-1840 GCA_036005605.1 Acidimicrobiia bacterium | reverse complement strand
GTTCGAGCACGAGCAGTCGTGCACCGGGGATCTCGCGCGCAAGTGCTTCGCCGTTGCCGACTGGGATGAGCGGGTCGCGGCGACCGTGTATCACGAGCGCCGGCATCGCGAGCTCGGGCAGGCGCTCGCGCCAGCGCGGTGTGCAGTCGAGCTTGGCGAACACCATGCCGAGCTGGTTGGCCATCTGCACCGCGGGCTCTGTGCCGGGCGTGCGGTCCCAGACGCGTTCGGCGGTCGTGCGTGCGGCGGCGGGGTCGTTGCCGAGGATCTCCGCGCCGGCGGTGGCGAACTCTGCTACGGCAGCGCGGTCGGACCAGTCGGGCATCGGGCGCGAGAACAGCCGCTCCATCGTCGCCGCGTCGTGGTCGGGCAGGTCCTCGTCGACCGGGCCGGGTGCGATGGGGCGCGTCCCGGCGAGGGTGAGCGCCGAGAACGCGTCCGGGTGGTCGAGTGCGGCGACCTGGGCGACCATGCCACCGACGCCGATGCCCGCCAGGTGCGCCGGCCGGTCGTCGAGATCGCGCGCGAGTGCGGCGGCGTCGGCGGCGAGATCCCGCAGCGTGTACGTGGGTGCCTCGGGATCGACGGTGGTCGACGCGCCGCTGTCGCGCAGGTCGTACCGCACGACCTGGCGCCCGCCTCGGGCGAGCGCCTCGCAGAGCGCGTCGGGCCAAGAGAGCATGGTCGGGCCGCCCGCGAGCAGAACGAGCGGCGCCGCCGCGTCGCCGAAGTGCTCGACGCCGAGAGTGACGCCATTGGCCTCGACCGTCGTCATGAGGCCGGCGCCGACGCCGGGGCGCCGTCGCGCGTGCGGAGCGGAAGAACCGTTGGATGCATCGTCGACCTCCAGGAAGGTGGCATTGCCTCCATAGACCGCTCAAACGCCAGTGACTCATCGCCTGGTGCGGCACGTGAGATCGTCAGCAGCCGCAACGCCGCGAGGACCTCCACGGTGCCGCCATACCGATGTCACGCTCGTGCCCGCGGCTCCTGGATGCAGGAAGCGCGCACCGGAACACGAGCGGCGTCGAGCTCACCGGACACGATCGACCTGCCGTTCGGCGATCGTTTTGCGGACGGACATGCCGCTGGCCACGCGCCCCGTCCCACAACCGATCCCTATGACGGTTTCGGGACTCAGTGTCCGGCCAACGCAGCAACGACCGGGGCAAGCGTGTCGGCAGAGCCGGCGCCGAAGACGAAGTAGGAGAAGCCGATTTCCTCCCGTCGCCGCTGGATCTCCTCGGTTGCCGCCGCCGGGTCGGCGGGGAGGATGGCCAGTGAGTCGATGGCGCGCAGCGTGGCCGGGTCGGTGTCGGGCGCGGTCATGAACGGCGCGACCGTGTCGCCGACAACCGGCACGTGGAGCGCGAGCTCGACGTCCCGGGGCGCGCGGAAGTTGCGGGCGAGCTGGGCGATCTCGACGCCCGGGTCATCCTGCATCGCGACGAAGGTGACCGTGTCGGCCAGTTCGGCAGCGAGTGCTCGACCCTTCGGTCCGCGCACTGCCATCACCACCGGTGTATGCAGGTCGGGGCCGTCGAGCTGTCGTAGCGCCGCGACGGTGTCGCGCACCTGCGCGAACCGCTCGCGTCGTGGGACGACGGGTAGGCCGAGTTCGCGGAGCTGGTCCTCGATCCCTGGCCGTCCGATGCCGATGCCCATCTCGAAGCGACCCTCGCTGAGCACCGACAGCGAATGCGCTTCCCACGCAGTGGTCCAAGCAGGGCGTACGGGCGAGGCGTACACCCAGGTGCCGACCCGTATTTCGGCGAGCTCCGCTGCGAGGGCCAGCGTCGGGCCTGGCGCCGGTTGCCATCCGGGGACGTCGGGCATCAGC
>DASYQJ010000242.1:0-41686 GCA_036005605.1 Acidimicrobiia bacterium | reverse complement strand
GGCGCGATCGCCGTCGCAGCCTTCGTCGGGATCCAAGCCGCACTACGAGGGCCCGAGTTCGTCGACCGTGTGCGTGTCGTCAACGAGACGCCGTACCTCCTGGACGTCGAGGTGACCGGCAACGCCCGCGACGGATGGCTCAAGCCCGGCCCGGTTTCCCCCGGTGAGACGCACAACTTCGGAAACGTCATCGACCAGGGAGACGAGTGGATCTTCCACATCACCACCGGCCCCCACGACGGAGGCGAGTTCTCGGTCAGGAAAGCCGAGCTCGAACGCGCACGTTGGGACGTCGCCATCCCCGGCGAAGTTCAAGCGCGCCTCGAAGCCGAGGGAGCCGTTCCGCGCCCGCGCCGGTAGCCGTCACCCGCGGGTCGGCTACCGGGCGGGAGTCCTCTCCTTCTCTTCCTCGTCGAGCTGTGCGAGCTCAGCGTCGAGATCCTCGGCGGGCTCGACGTGCACCGTCGGGAGGATCCGGTCGAGCCACTTCGGGATCCACCAGTTCCAGTCGCCCAGCAGCTCCATCGTCGCCGGAACCAGGATCAGGCGAACGATCGTCGCGTCGAGGAACACGGCGATCGCGAGACCGAAACCGAACAGCTTGATCGCGCGGTCATCACCGAGCACGAACGCGCTGAACACGAGGATCATGATCAACGCCGCTGCAGTGATGACCCGCGCCGTCGCCGCCAGTCCGTCGGCCACTGCGGTCGCGTTGTTGCCGGTGCGGTCGTACTCCTCTCGCATGCGAGAGAGCAGGAACACCTCGTAGTCCATCGAGAGACCGAACACGATGGCGAACAGCATCATCGGAGCCCAGGCCTCGACGGGACCGGATTCGGACACGCCGATGAGATCCTTCCCCCAGCCCCACTGGAACACGGCGACGATCACGCCGTACGCGGCGCCGATCGACAGCAAGTTCATGATCACCGCCTTGAGCGGGACGAGCAGGCTCCGGAACACCACCATCAGCAGGATGAACGACAGCAGCAGTACCAGCCCGATGAACACGGGCAGGCGTTCCGCGGTGTAGTTCGAGTAGTCGGTGGCGCCGGCCGTCAGTCCGCCGACCTTCACGTCGACATCGGTCCCTCGCGTGACGGGTGGGATCACGTCGTTTCGCAGCCGGTCGACGAGGTCAGCCGTCTCTTTGCTCTGCGGCGAGCTGTTCGGGAACACCTGGAGAATCGCGGCGTTCCCGGCGTCGTTCGTCTGCGGTTGCGTCGCAAACGCGACGCCCGGCGTGCTCTCGAGCCGGTCTGCGAGCCCCTGGACCGTCGGCAGGTCGCGCTGGCCGCCCGGCATGTCCACGGCGAGGAGCATCGGGCCGTTGAAGCCGGGGCCGAAGCCATCGACCAGGAGGTCGTAGGCGCGCCTGGTCGTGTCGGACGTCGGCCGGTTACCGGCGTCCGCGAAGGCCAGTCGCATCGACAGCACTGGCAGTGCCAGCACGACGAGGATCACCAGCCCGGAAATCGCCGCCGGCCACGCGCGCCGCTGGAGGAACCGGCTCCACCGGTACCAGAACGACTCTCGAACCTCGCCTTCCGCGCGCAACTTGTGCGGGAGGCCGAGCTTGTCGATGTTGTGGCCGACGAAGCCGAGCACGGCCGGAAGCAAGGTGATCGCGGCGAGCATCGTCATCAACACACCGAGCGCGATGCCGACGGCGAGGCCCCGCACCGCGGGCACATTGATCAGCAGCATCCCGAGCACGGCGATGACGACGGTCGTCCCGGCAAAGACCACGGACCGACCGGCGGTGTCGGCGGCGAGCGCGACGGCACTCTCGGGCTGATGGCCGTCGCGCAGTGCCTGCCGGTAGCGCGTGACGATCAGCAGCGCGTAGTCGATCCCAACGCCGATCGCGATCATCGCCACCGCTTGGGTCGTGAAGTCGGGCATCGTCAGGCCGTTGGCTGTCAGCTGCACCAGCGCGATGCCGGTGCCGATCCCGAAGAGCGCGGTGAGGATGGGCAAACCCGCGGCAAGGACCGAGCCGAACGCGATGAGCAGCACGATGATCGCGGCAAGGATTCCGATAGCCTCACTCGCCGGCAGCTCCTGGTCGCCGAAGAGTTGCCCGCCGAGCTCGATGCGCAGACCGGAGACCTTCACGTCCTCGGCCTCGGCTTTGACCTTGTCGGCCGCGTCCTGGAACTCCTTGTCAGGACGGTCGGCGAAGTTGACTTCGCCGTAGGCGATCCGACCGTTCTCGGAGATCTGGCGCGCACCTTCGGGCGTGTACGGGCTCACGACCTGCGTGCGCGGCACCGTTCGCTCCACTCGGGCGAACAACTGCTCCAAGGCCTGCCGAACAGTGGGGTCGTTGACGCCTCGATCGGATGTGAACACGATCTGCCCGCTGAAACCGGCGCGGGCGTCGAAACCTCGCTGCTCGAGCAGGTCCTGCGCCTGCTTGCTCTCGGAGCCGGACAGCGAGAACTCGTTGCGGAAGACACCGCCCGCGGTCGAGCTGAATATGGAGACGGCGACCAGGAAGACGATCCACGCCGCGAGCACGCGCCAGCGGCGGCGGTAACAGGTTCGGGCAAGGCGCTTCAGCATTGGGGGGACCTCTGCCTCTTGTGATGGGGTTCGGATTGGTGTCCGCTACGACCCTGCGGCCTGACGGAACTCACCGTTCCTTCCCAATGTCCGTCTTGGCTGGGGTTAGCTTACGGATTAAACTATTCATATGTCAAGACGTTCACGACGTGACCTATTTCTCGAAACGATGACAGCCTGCCGCGAGTTCACGAGCGCGGTGGACGTTGTGAACCAGATGATCGCCGAACGTATGGGCGTCAACCGCACGGATCATCGGGTGCTCGAGATCCTCAACCGAAAAGGGGCGATGACGGCCGGCGATCTGGCAACCGCCAGCCACCTCACGACCGGTGCCGTCACTGCCGTGGTCGACCGGTTGGAAGAGGTGGGATTCGTGCGACGGGTCCGCGACGCCGAGGACCGGCGCCGAGTGCTGATCGAGCGGACACCCGAGGGCACGAAGACCGGTGTGCGGTACTACGGCCCGTTCATGAACCGCACTTTCGAGGCGATGTCGCAATACGACGTGGAACAGCTCACCGCCATCCGCGACTTCATGCACGATGCGGCCGAGATCACCGAGGAGTACGCCAAGGAATTGCGCGCCGCTACGGGCGAGGTGGCGGAGGGCTGACCAGCGCTACTTGGCTTCCGCCCAGGTGGGGCCGAAACCGAGGTCGACCACGAGCGGGACCTTCAGCGTGCAGACGGATTCCATCACTTCCCGCACGAGCGGCTCGACGCGCTCCCGTTCCTCGAGCGGCACCTCGAGAACCAGCTCGTCGTGCACGGTGAGGATCATGCGGGACCGGAGGCCGACGCCGTCGAGCGCGCGGTCGAGCTCGACCATCGCCAGCTTGAACACATCGGCGGCGGAGCCCTGCACCGGCGCGTTCTGCGCCATGCGCTCCCCCATCTGACGAATGCGGAAGTTGTCGGACGACAGCTCGGTGATCTGACGACGACGACCGAAGATCGTCGTCGTGTAGCCGCGCTGCTTCGCCTCCCGCACGGTGCTGTCCATGAAGGTCTTCACGCTCGGGAAGCTCGCGAAGTAGTTGTCGAGGATCTCACGGGCTTCCTCGGTCGGGACGCCGAGACGCTGACCGAGTCCGTAGGCCTCCATGCCGTACGCGAGACCGAAGTTCACGACCTTCGCGAAGCGGCGCTGGAAAGCGTCAACGTCCTTCTCCTCGACGCCGAACACCATCGCGGCCGTCGTGGTGTGGATGTCGGCGCTGCGGGAGAAGGCTTCAATCAGGCCCGGATCGTCCGTGAGGTGCGCGAGCACCCGGAGCTCGATCTGCGAGTAGTCGGCAGTCAGCATCCCGCAGCCGTCGTCGGCGATGAACGCGCGGCGCATCTCCCGCCCGTCGGCCGTGCGCACGGGCACGTTCTGGAGGTTCGGGTTCTCGCTCGAGATGCGACCGGTCGTCGTGTCGGTCTGCTTGAACGTGGCGTGAATGCGGCCGTCGTCCCCGATGAGCGGCGGTAACGCGTCGGCGTAGGTGCTCCGTAGCTTCTCGACTTCGCGGTAGCGCAACAGGTCCTCGATGATCGGGTGCTCCTCGACCATCTTCTGGAGCGAGTCGGCGTCAGTGGAGGGGCCGGTCTTCGTCTTCTTCACCGGCGCCAAGCCGAGCTTCTCGAAGAGCACCTCTCGAAGCTGAGGCGTCGAGTTCACGTTGAATTCCATACCGGCGTGGGCCTGGATCCGCCCGACGAGGTCCTCGCAGCTCTGCGCGAGCTCGGCGCGCAGGCCCTCGAGGAACTGGCGGTCGACCTTGACGCCGGCATCCTCCATCCTCCCCAGCACGCGGACGAGCGGCCGCTCGACGCGTTCGTAGAGGTCGGTGAGCTCGCGCGCCTCGAGCGCTTCGGCGAGCGTGCCGGCGAGCCGACGTACCGCCAGCGCGCGCCGGCCTGTCTCGTCGACTCGGGACTGGCCGTCGATGTCGAGGTCGAGCGTGCCCTCCTCGGCGTCGGGTGAACGCACTTCGAGCGAGAGATACCGCAGCGCGAGATCCTCGATGAGGTACTTCCCTTCCGCCGGGTCCAGCAGATATGCCATCACGGCGGTGTCGTAACGCAGCGAGCGCACGTCGACGGGGAGCGCATGCATCAGCTCCTTGGCCCGGTGCACGTCGAGCGGCGGCCCGCCTTCACGAACCAGCGCGCTGAGGGCGTCGCTCACCTTCGCGTCGCGCAGCAGCTCGCCATCGATGTAGTCGGCATGCCCGTCCTCGTCGGCGACGGCAACGCCGATCAACGGGCTGCGACCTGCCTCGCCTTCCCACCGGCCCTCGAGCACGTACGAGCCCTCGACGGAGCCGAGATCACGCAACCGGGTCGCCGCCGCGGCCGCGTCCGGCACGATCGCGACGTCGGCTTCGAACGTCTCGGCCTCGGGCTCGGCGGCCTCTTCGCCGACAGCCTCGAACAGTCGAGGCAAGAGCGTGCGGAACTCGAGCTGGTCGAACAGAACGCGAACCTGCTCGCTGTCCCATGAACGCTGGCGGAGGTCGGCGGCCGAGAAGTCGACCTCGACATCCGTCCGCAGCCGCGACATCTCGCGATTGAGGAACACCCGGTCGCGAGCTTCACCCAGGTTCTGTCGTTGCTTGGGTGGCAGCTCGTCGAGGTGCTCGTAGATGCCTTCGAGATTCCCGTACGTCACGATGAGCTTCGCGGCCGTCTTCTCGCCGATGCCGGGGACGCCCGGAAGGTTGTCGCTCGTATCACCGCGAAGCGCGGCGTAATCGGGATACTGCGCGGAAGTGACACCGCCGGTGCGTTCGACGATCCCGGCTTCGTCGTAGAGCACGTAGTCGGAGACGCCCCGCCGGTTGTAGAGGACCTTGACGTGCGGGTCGCGGACGAGCTGATAGGTGTCGCGGTCGCCGGTGACGATCACGGTGTCGATCCCCTCCCCGGCTGCCTGCTGGGCGAGGGTGGCGATGACGTCGTCGGCCTCGACCCCTGGGACCTCGAGCATGGGAATCGCGAGCGCTTCGAGCACCTCGTGGATCAGCGGCAGCTGCGAGGAGAACACGTCCGGCGTCTCCTTGCGCCCGGCCTTGTAGTCGGCGTCCATCTCGTCCCGGAACGTCGGCGCTCCAGTGTCGAAGGCGACGGCGATGTACTCGGGCTTCTCGTCGCCGAGCATCTTGATCAGCATCGACGTGAAGCCGTAGACGGCGTTCGTGATCGTCCCCGTCCGGGTCGCGAGGTCCGTGGGAAGGGCGTAAAAGGCCCGGTAGGCCAAGGAATGGCCGTCAAGGAGGAGGAGCTTGCTCATCTATCTCCTGTCGCCGTCGCAGGCTCCGGCTATGCGGCTCGGTCGGCAGAGCCGCCGATGCCGCGTATGGATCGTATGCCCGCGAGTACCCGCTGGACGCGGAGAGTCGCCGGCGTCGAAGCCGGCGACTCCCCTTGTCGCGCGCCGTAGCTGGTCAGAACGCAGCGTCGACCTGATTCCACATGGTCGGGAACACGAAGAAGGCGAGCCCGATGGCGACGAGCCCCACCGAGCCGCCGGCGCGACGGCCCATGGTCGTCCCGGCGAACGCGGCGACGACGAAGCAGGCCACGGCGATGATGTAGAAGATCGCTAGCTCTTTTGACGCAGGTTCGAACGCGGCGAGCAGCATTGAATCCTCCAGGTCCGGACAGCCGGGCTCGGCTGTCTCTGCCCGCTGGGTACCCCCGCCCCGCGAGCAGGAAACGGAATCGGACGCGCGGTTCAGGGAGTGAGCTCGCCGTCGACGACGCGACGGGCGATGTCGTGCACCTTGACCCGGTTGTGCATGGCCTGCTGTTGGAGGAACCGCCACGCTTCCTGCTCGGTCGTGCCGTGCTGGTCCATCAGGACGCCCTTGGCGCGGTCGATCGTCTTGCGTTCCTCGAGGCGCTCGGCGAGGTTGCCGACGTCTCGCTCGAGTGACGCGAGCTCGGCGTAGCGCCCGAGCGCCATCTCGATGGCGGGGATGAGGTCACTCTTCTGGAACGGCTTGACCAGGTAGGCGAGCGCGCCTGCGTCGCGGGCTTGCTCGACGAGGTCACGCTGCGAGAAGGCGGTGAGCACGAGCACCGCCGCGAGCCGCTCGCTGGTGATGTGGCGCGCCGCGGTGAGGCCGTCCATGCCCGGCATCTTGATGTCGAGGATCACGAGGTCGGGCTGGTTCTGGCGGACGAGCTCGATGGCCTCGTCGCCACGCCCCGTCTCGCCCACGACCTCGTAGCCCTCCTCTTCGAGGAGCTCCTTGAGATCGAGGCGGATGATGGCTTCGTCCTCCGCGATCACGACACGTGTGGGATCCGGCACGGGCGCGCTCCGTGGTTCGGGAGTGGTCAGTGGGTGGAGAGCTCGGCCGCCATCCGGTCGAGCAACGCGTCCTGCTCGCGCTCGAGCTCGACGATCGACCCGGCGAGCGTGTCGCGGTGGCGGGCCAGCGCGTCCGCGTGACGGCGGGCGTCGCGGGCCTCGATGTCGCCGATGGGCGTCTCGGCTACGAGCGCTCGGAGGCGCGCTTCGTCAGCTTCGTCCTCGAGGAACGCAACTTGCTCGTCGGTGACGGCCAGCTCGGACCGCAGACGCTTGAGCCGCTCGCTCACGTCGACAAGCCGCCGCTGGAGGATCGACTGGGACATGGGACAGGCAGTCTACGGCCTGGGGCCGCCAATCCCATGGGAAACCGGGCCACAATGGGCGTGTGGACGTTCCGAGCGCGATCTTCACGCCCGAGCACGACGAGCTGCGCGCCGCCGTCCGACGGTTCGTCGACAAGGAGCTGACGCCGTCGGTCGACGAGTGGGAAGCGGCCGGATACTTCCCCGATTGGGTGTTCAGGCGCTGCGGCGAGCTGGGCTTCCTCGGGCTGCACTACCCCGAGCGTTGGGGCGGCGCCGGCGGCGACCTCGCCGCCGAGATCGTGTTCATCGAGGAGCTGTCGCACTGTGGGGCGGGCGCGATCCCGATGGCGATCTCGGTGCAGACCGACATGGCGACGCCCGCGCTGGCGGAGTTCGGAACCGACGAGCAGCGTGAGCGTTACCTGCGTCCCGCGATCGCGGGCGAGAAGATCGGCGCCATTACCGTCTCCGAGCCCGACGCCGGCTCGGACGTCGCCAACATCTCGACGCGCGCCGTACGAGACGGCGACACATGGATCGTCAACGGCCGCAAGATGTTCATCACCAACGGCGCCCGTGCCGACTTCTTGACGCTCGTCGCCCAGACCGAGCAGGGCTCGGGGTATCGCGGCATCTCGTTGTTCCTCGTAGACACGGATCTGCCCGGTGTGTCTGTGTCCCGGACCTTGAAGAAGCTCGGGATGTGCTCGAGCGACACTGCGGAGATCGCGCTCGACGACGTGCCCGTTCCGCACGCGAACCTCATCGGCCTCGAGCCCGGCCAGGGGTTCTCGCAGCAGATGTGGCAGTTCCAGTACGAGCGATTGGCGAGCGCCGCCGCGTGCGTCGGGCAGGCCGAGAAGATCCTCGCAGAGACCATCACCTACGCCCGGGAACGGCGCGCGTTCGGGAAGCCCATCGCCGACCATCAGGTGATCGCGCACATGCTCGCCGACGTCGCCACCGAGCTCGAGGCCGGACGCGCGCTTCTCTACGCGACCGTGTGGCGGATCCTGCACGGCGAGTATCCCGTCGCAGAGATCTCGATGGCGAAGAAGTACTGCGCCCAGATGCAGAACCGCCTCGCCGACACGTGCCTCCAGGTCTACGGCGGCTACGGGTACATGGAGGAGGCACCCGTGAGCCGCGCCTGGCGCGACGCCCGCCTGCAACGCATCGGTGCCGGCACCGACCAGATCATGAACAATGTGATCGCCAAGCGTCTGGGGATCTCGGCGGGCGACTAGGCCGCCTGAACTGCGGAAGCACGGCGACTAGCGAGGACACGTCTGTAGCTGCGCTGAAACCTCGAGCGCCTCGTCCCGGTTCAACGCTGGCGCGCCTGGCTGCAGCATGGCGATCGACCGGCGCGGGTTCTCGACGAGCTCGGGGACCGGCAGGTCGGCGCTGCGCGATCTCACGGACCGAGCTTCTCGATGAAGGCAATGTCCTCGTAGACGTGAACTGCACCGACCGCCTCGGAGCGTGTGCTGCTTCGCTGCAACGACCGCACGAGCCCGTCCAACAGTCCCAGCGCGGTGGCGGGGCCCGGGTTCTCGCTCCCTCCGTATCCACTCTGAAAGCTGCAGCCGAGATCTTCGATGGCATACATCCCGCCGGCGCGCATCCGGTCGAAGAGGTACGTGAAGCTCGCGATGACATCCGCACCCCGGTGAGAGCCGTCGTCGATGACAACGTCGGGTGGTCCGAACCGCTCGATGACCAGAGCGAGGTCATCTGGCGACGACTGGTCGCCCTGGACGACATGGACTCGGCGCCCGAGAAACGGGAGCTCCTTTGCGAACCGGTCGAGGCCGACGATCGTCGCCCGCGGGAGGTAGTCACGCCAGACGTGAAGCGAGTTCCCCCCGGCGTAGCGATTTCGGTGTCCGCCGACACCGATCTCGAGAAGAAGGATCCTCTCGAATCGTCTCGGTCCGAGATGGCGCTCATAGTGCGGGGAGTGGTTGTGCCCGAGGCTTGACCTGTCGGCGCGGTAGAAGCGCGCCAGACGATCAAACGAGTTCGTGAGCGACAAGACCGTCAGGACCCGAGTGGCACCGACGGCTGCGCGTCGGTGACCATGTTTCCACCACCTCATGCGCTCACGGCTCACTCTGACCGGTGTGGTCGCTGCCGGCGTCTTCGCGGTTGGCTTCGCCTCGTTCCCGCCGCCGCACGCCGCGAGGGCGAACAACGTGTCGACCGTCCGACACTTCGAGCACCGTCATTTCCTGCCTCAATTGATGCTGCGAGTGCCCGGGGCGGGACTCGAACCCGCAAGCCCTTTCGGGCAATGGATTTTGAGTCCATCGCGTTTGCCGAATTTCGCCACCCGGGCCTACTCAGCTGACCATGATGGCACCGGCAGTCAGCGGTCGGGTTCGTCCCGTCATCGACCGTTCTGAAAACGCGGTAAGTGGGTACGCCCTCGTTAGGATGCACTAGCTAGACGCGCGGAGTGGTGATGTATCTCGCCCTACATACCAATCAGTGGGTGGCCATCCTGGTCGGGGTCGCCTGTCTTCTGGCCCTTGTCGTCATCGTGGTGGCGCCGTGGCGGCGGATCCGGTCCGAGCCGCGGATGCGCGGCGACGTCGAGACCAGGCTCCTGCTCGGTGACGACCCGAAGGAGATCGCCGAGGAGGAGGATGAGGAGGAAGCCGAGGGTCCCTCGGGCCCCCGCGCCGACGTCCTCGATCTCGACCCGGAGCGCCGCTCCCCCGCATAGCTCCTACTCCGCGTTCGCCAGCGCGAAGAACAGCCGCGCTTCGCAGGCCACCTTCCCGTCGACCGTTGCCCGTCCTCGGCCCCAGCCGCCGCGGGCGCTGAGCTGCTCGAGCTGCACCTCGGTCACCAGCTCGTCGCCGGGCCGGACGAGGCGGCGGAATCGCACTTTCTCCACCCCGCCGAACAGCGGCAGCTTGCCGGCGTAGCGGTCGTCCGCCAGCACGGCGATGGCCCCGGTCTGCGCCAGCGCCTCGAGCTGCAGCACTCCGGGAAAGACAGGGTTCCCGGGGAAATGGCCGGCAAGGAATGCCTCCTCTCCGGTCACGCGGTAGCGGCCCTGCACGGAGACACCCGGGTCGAGAGCCTCCACGGCGTCGACGAACCGGAACGGCGGGCGGTGCGGCAGGAGGGCGACGAGCGCGTCGGAATCGATCCCCACCGGCTTCGCTTCCTCAGGTCGCCGCTACCAGCGACGAGACGTTACATGCCGTTTTCCTGAGCGCAATCTGAGCGTGTAACCCTGCCCGCTCATCGCTGGTCGGAGCAACCACACGTTCGGGCGGAAGCGAGCTCGTGGGCATCGCCGTCATTTTCCCCGGTCAGGGGACCCAAACCGAAGGCATGGGCGCGCCGTGGCGCGAGCATGCGGCCTGGAGCGTCGTCGACCGCGCCGAGGCGGCCTTGGGCGAGCCCCTCTCGTCGCTCGTCCTGGACGCCCCCGCCGAGCAGCTGGCCCGAACCCGGGACGCACAGCTCGCCGTCCTGTTGACGTCGCTGGTGGCGTGGGAGGCCGTGCGCGAACGCATCGAGGCGCCGATTGCGTTCGCGGGACACTCGCTGGGGCAGGTCACGGCGCTCATTGCGTCCGGAGCACTGCCCCTCGAGGAGGGCGTGCAGTTCGCCGCCCGGCGGGCCGAGCTCACGCAGTCGGCCGCCGACGCCCATCCCGGTCGCATGGCGGCCCTGCTCGGCGCCTCGCTCGAGCAGGCCGAAGAGGCGTGCCGGGCCGCGCCCGACGGGTGCTGGATCGCCAACGACAACGCCCCCGGCCAGGTCGTGATCGCCGGCACCCCCGGCGGCGTCGAGGAGGGCTCCGCCCAGGCCAAGCAGCTGGGCGTCAAGCGGGCCACGCCTTTGAACGTCGGAGGCGCCTTCCACACTCCACTGATGCGCGACGCCGCCGACGGCCTCGCGACCGAGCTGCCGTCTGTCCCACTGTCGACGCCCAACGCCCCGGTGGTCTCGAACGGCGACGCCCAGCCCTACGAGGACGCCGACGGTTGGCGCTCCCGCCTCGCCGTTCACGTCACGGATCCCGTCCGGTGGCGCACCTCGATGGAGACCATCTCCGGGATGGGCGTGACCCGATGCCTCGAAGTCGGGAGCGGCTCGATGCTGGCGACACTGGCCAAGCGGATCGTGCCCGATCTGCCCGTCCAGGGCGTGGCGACCCCCGAAGATCTGCCCGCACTCACGGAGGTTCGATGACCATGGAGTTGGCCCTCATACACGGCGAGGGTCTCGCAGTGCCCGAGCGGATGATCGTGGCGCCCTCGGTCGGTGTGTTCCGAGCGTTGTTCGGCCACGACGTCGCATGTGGTCAGAACGTCGATGCGGGGCAGGCTGTCGGTGTGATCGAAGGGCCGGGAATCTCGACCCCCGTCCGCAGCCCCTTCCGAGGCGTCCTCGCCGGTTTGCTCGCCAACGACGGCGAGCGTCTCCGTCAGGGCGAGCCCGTCGCCTGGCTGCGAGTCGCGTAGCGGTGCGCGCCTGCGTCGGCGGCTGGGGCACAGCCGTCCCCGAAAAGCTCATCACCAACGCCGAGATGGAGCAACGCGTCGACACGACCGACGCGTGGATCGTCGAACGCACCGGTATTCGCGAACGGCACGTCGCGGCCACGACCGACACGACCGCGTCGCTCGCCATCGACGCCGGAACCGCAGCCATCAAGAACGCCGGGATTCCGCCCGACGCGATCGACCTGCTCATCGTGGCAACCGCCAGCCCGGAGCAGCCGATCCCCCACACCGGCGCGTTCGTCGGTGAGGGCCTCGGGCTTCGCTGCGGCTCGTTCGACCTCGGCGCCGGCTGCGCCGGGTTCGTGTACATGCTCGTAGTCGGTTCGTCGCTCCTGGCGACCGGCAACCTCGACCACGTGTTGATCGTCGGCTCCGAGATCCTCAGCCGCCTCATCGACCCTGACGACCGGGCGACGTGCATCCTCTTCGGCGACGGCGCCGCTGCTGCCGTCCTCAGCCGCTCCCCCGACGACGGCCCCGGCGTCCTCGCCTGGGACCTCGGGTGTGACGGCTCGGCGGCCGGGCTGCTCGAGATTCGCGCCGGCGGCAGCCGAATGCCGGCGACACCGGAGACCATCGCCGCCGGCGAGCAGTACCTGAAGATGCAAGGCCAGGAGGTCTTCCGCCGAGCAGTGCGAGTCGTCGTCGACTCCGCGCGCACGACGCTCGACCGCGCCGGCGTGACACCCTCCGACGTGGCGTGGTTCGTCCCGCACCAGGCCAACATCCGCATCATCGAGTCGGCTGCCAGCCGGCTGGGCATCGGCATGGACCGGACGATCGTGAACATCGACCATTACGGCAACACGTCGGCGGCGTCGATTCCGCTCGCGCTCGCCGAAGCCGCCGACGACGGACGGCTGCAGGACGGCGACCTCGTGCTCATGTCGGGATTCGGCGCCGGGATGACCTGGGCCAGTGCGCTCCTGCGATGGGGGAAGCCGTGACGGACGCTCGGACCGCGTTCGTGACCGGCGGCTCGCGCGGGATCGGTCGCGCCTGCGCGGTAGCGCTCGCCGAAGCCGGCCACCGTGTTGCGTTCTGCTATTCGAGCGACGACGACGGTGCCAAGGCCACCCGCGCCGCCGTCGAGAAGGCAGGCGCCGACACGCTCGCGGTGCGAGCCGATATTCGCGACCCGGCCGCCGTCGACAGCGCGTTCGGCGAGATCGAACACGCACTCGGACCCGTCGAACTGCTCGTCAACAACGCCGGCACCACCGAGGACGGGCTCGTCGCACGCATGACGGACGAGCAATGGCAACGCGTCATCGACACGAACCTCACGGGCGCGTTCCACACGATCCGACGCGCCGCGCCCAAGATGATGCGCGCGCGGTGGGGCCGCATCGTCAACGTCTCCTCGGTCGGAGCGCATCGCGGCGGCCCGGGGCAAGCGAACTACGCAGCGGCGAAGGCCGGACTCTTGGGGCTGACACGCTCTGTCGCCCGAGAGCTCGCGCCGCGCAACGTCACCTGCAACGTCGTCGCACCGGGGCCTATCGTGACTTCGATGACCGAGGGCCTCTCCGACGAGTGGCAGGTCAAGGCGGAGGAAGCGGTGCCGTTGGGTAGGTTCGGTAGACCGGACGAGGTGAGCGCAGTAGTGGCCTTTCTCTGTTCGGACCCCGCCGGGTACGTCACCGGAGCTCTGGTCCCCGTCGACGGGGGCCTGGGGATGGGACACTGACCCCCGACCATCCGAACGCGACTGGAGGACTGGATGGAACGTGACGAAGCACTCAGCGTGCTGCGCGAGGTCGCAGTCGAGGTTCTGAGCGTGGAACCCGACAGCGTGACCGAGGGCGCGCGCTTCAAGGAGGATCTCGACGCCGACAGCCTCGACCTCGTCGAGATGGTGATGGGGCTCGAGGAGCGTTTCGACATCTCGGTGCCCGAGGAGGATCTCGAGGGCGTCACGACCATTGGACAGGCCGTCGACCTCGTTCTGAGCAAAGTCGGCGCCGAAGCATGAGCGACCTCGACCAGCGCGGCCGCCCGCGTGTCGTCGTGACCGGCGTCGGCGTCAAGACGCCGGCCGGGAACGACGTCGCGTCGTTCTGGGAGCAGTTGTGCGCCGGCCAGTCCAGCGCGCGCACCATCGAGAGCTTCGACCCTGCCGGCTTGTCGATCACGTTCGCCGCCGAGGTGCGGGACTTCGACCCGGTCGAGTACTTCGGACCCAAGGAGGCGCGTCGCCAGGACCGTGTCACCCAGCTCGGCTTCGGCGCCGCTGCCGACGCGCTGGGAGACGCGGGTGAGCTGGGCGCCGACCCGAGCCGGTGCGCCGTGATCATCGCCACCGGTGTCGGCGGGCTGCACACCCTCGAGGAGAACCAGCGCCTGTACTTCGAGAAGGGCCCGTCGCGCGTCAGCCCGTTCTTCGTCCCGATGATGATGCCGAACGCGACCGCCGGGGTCGTCGCCATGCAACTGGGCTGGACGGGGCCCAACTTGTGCGTCGCAACCGCCTGCGCCGCGGGCGCGCACGCCATCGGCGAGGGCGTCCGCCTCATCCGCGACGGCACCGCCGACGTCGTGATGGCCGGCGGCACGGAAGCGGCAGTAACGCCGCTCACCGTCGCGGCGTTCGCCCGCATGGGCGCGCTCAGCTCCCGCAACGACGACCCCGAGCGTGCGTCCAGGCCCTTCGACGCCGAGCGCGACGGATTCGTGATCGGCGAGGGTGCCGGCTGTGTGGTGCTCGAGCCGCTGGAGCGGGCTCGGGCGCGGGGCGCGACCGTGTACGGCGAGATCGCCGGCTACGGACGGAACGCCGACGCTTACCACATCACTGCACCGTCACCCGGAGGTGCCGGCGCGGCAGTCTGCATGCAGCTCGCGCTCGACGACGCCGCTATGGAGCCATCCGCGATCGGGCACGTGAACGCGCACGGCACGTCGACACCACTGAACGACGCCGCCGAAGCCGAAGCCGTCCGCAAGGTCTTCGGCGACGCCCCACCCGTGGTGACGTCGACCAAGGGCGTGACCGGGCACCTGATCGGCGCGGCGGGCGCAGTGGAGGCGGTTGCCGCCCTCGTCTCGGTGCGCGACGGCATCGTCCCGCCGACCGCGAACCTCGAGCGCGTCGGCGACGACATCGAGCTCGACGTCGTGGCGGGTTCACCGCGCGAGATCGGCTCCAAGCCGGCGATCTCCAACTCGTTCGGGTTCGGCGGCCACAACGCGAGCCTCGTTCTCACCGCCGCAGACTGATCGCAGCATCGTGACGCCGCTGTTCTCGCCGACGCCGGCGGCGCCGGTGATGGCGCAGCGCAGCGACGCCGTCACCGCCGCGCTCTCGGATCTGCACGGGCGAACCGTCAGCTGGTTCCGTCTCGACGGCGGCAAGCACCGCGGCGCGATCGGCGTGGCCGAGGGCGAAGCGCTCGAGCGAGCCGTACGCCTCGGGATCGAGCTCAGCGTGCCGGTGGTCGGCGCCGTCGCAACGTCGGGCGCAGACGTCGGGGAAGGCGTGGAGTCGCTGCACGCAGCCGGACGTGTGGCGCGTGCGTTGAGCGAAGCGTCGGGCGTCGTGCCCACGCTGCTCGCAGTGATCGGGCCGTGCGTGTCCGGGCCTGCCCTCGTGCTCGGACTCGTCGACCAGGTCGTGATGACGAGCGACGCGTTCGCGTACGTCACCGGACCCGAGACTGTGACCGCGTTCACCGGCGTGCCCGTGAGCCCCATGGACCTCGGCGGCTCGGCCGTGCACAGCTTCCGCAGCGGAGTGGCTTCCCTCGTCGTGGAGGACGACGCCGACGCCCTCTCCGGCCTCGCCGCGATCCTCGAGTACCTCCCCGATCATCACCTCGACGACCCACCGTGGATGCCTGATCCCGACCCGCTCGACCGCGACTGCAAGCTCGCCGCGGCGGCGGTGCCCGGAGCATCGAAAGAGTCGTACGACGTGCGCGACGTCATCGGCGACGTCGTGGACGCCGGCAGCCTCCTCGAGCTGCGCACCCACCATGCACCGAACCTCGTGACCGCGCTCGCCCGGCTCGGTGGATGGTCCGTTGGCGTTCTCGCGAACCAGCCGAGCCAGCGAGCCGGGACGCTCGACATCGACGCGTCCTGCAAAGGAGCGCGGTTCGTGCAGTGGTGCGACGCGTTCAACGTGCCGTTGCTGACGTTCGTCGACACGCCCGGCTTCGAGCCCGGTACCGACCTCGAATGGCGGGGCATGATCCGGCACGGCGCGCAACTCGTGCACGCGTACGCGGCCGCCACAGTGCCAAGGCTGTGCGTCGTGCTCCGCAAGGGCTACGGCGGCGCCTACATCGTGATGGACTCGAAGGCGCTCGGGAACGACTGGTACGGCGCATGGCCGGGCGCCGAGATCGCCGTGATGGGCGCCTCCGGCGCGGTGCAGATCCTGCACGGCAAGCGCCTGGCCGGGATCCCCGACGAGGAGACGCGCCGCACCGAGCACTCCGAGCTCGTGCGCGAGTACGGGGACCGGTTCGCGACCCCGTTGCCCGCCGCCGAGCGCGGCTACGTCGACGAGGTCATTGCGCCCACGGACACCCGCCGCGCGCTCGGGGCGGCGCTGGCTCGCGTCGCTACCAAGCAAGAGAGCCCCTCCTCCCGCCGGCACTCGAACTCGCCACTCTGAGGCAGAATCGGCCGATGCTGCTCGACGGACGGCGAATCCTCGTCACCGGCGTCCTCAACGACTCGTCGATCGCGTTCGGCGTCGCCCGGCGGGCCCAGGAAGAAGGCGCCGAGGTCGTGCTCACGTCGTTCGGGCGTGTCATGAGCCTCACGCAACGCGCAGCCAAGCGGCTGCCGTCACCGCCCGAGATCGTCGAGCTCGACGTCAGCAACTCGGAGGATGTCGACGCGCTCGCCGGACGTGTCGGCGGCCGTCTCGACGGCGTGCTCCACGCCATCGGGTTCGCACCCGAGTCGTGCCTCGGCGGCGGCTTCCTCACCGCGCCGTGGGAGGACGTCGCCGTCGCGCTCCAGGTCTCGGCGTACTCGCTGAAGGCGCTGGCCGTCGGCGCGCTCCCCCTGATGGGCGAGGGCGGGTCGATCGTCGGGCTCGATTTCGACAACACGCAGGCATGGCCCGTGTACGACTGGATGGGAGTCGCGAAGAGCGCCTTCGAGTCGACCGCCCGCTACCTCGCGCGTGACCTCGGTCCCAAGGGCATCCGGGTCAACCTCGTGTGCGCGGGCCCGATCCGCACGATCGCGGCGCGGAGCATCCCCGGCTTCGATCAGTTCGAGTCGGTGTGGGACGAGCGGGCGCCGCTCGGGTGGAACATCAAGGACACCGAGCCGGTCGCCAAGGCGTGCGTGGCGCTCCTTTCAGATCTCTTCCCCGCGACGACCGGCGAGATGCTGCACGTCGACGGGGGGTTTCACGCCATCGGCGCGTAGCACGCTGCCGGCGCATCACCCCTCGAGCGCCTCGGTCACCTTCGGGACGGTGGCTTTCGGACTGACCTTGTAGAAGACGTCGGCGAGCTTGCCCTTCTCGTCGACGACGAACGCGGATCGGATGATGCCCATGAAGCTCCGCCCGTACAGGGTCTTCTTTCCCCACGTCCCCCACGCTTGCGCCACCTTGTGGTTCTCGTCGGCGAGGAGTGGGAACCCGAGGCCGTACTTGTCGTCGAACTTCTTCTGCTTCTCGGGCGTATCGGGGCTGATGCCCACGACCTTGGCCTTGAGCTTCTTCAGGTCCGGCTCCGCGTCGCGCAGTGAGCACGACTGCGTCGTGCACCCGGGAGTGTCGGCCTTCGGATAGAAGTAGACGACGACCTTCTTGCCGCGGAAGTCCTTGAGCTTCACTGGCTTTCCGCGCTGGTCGGCGAGCGTGAAGTCAGGGGCTTTGTCACCGGGCTTCAGCTTGGGCATTGGCACTCCTAGCGACAGTGGTTGAAGGCGAACGCCCTAGCATGCCGCACGTGTCTCGGCCCGTGACCGTCACCGTCGAGGCGTCGCCGGCTGAGGTCGAGAAGGTCGCGCGCAAGGCGCTCGGGCTGCGCCGCGACGACGACGGCGCGCTGACGGGAACCTTGCTGGACTGGACGGACCCGAACGCCCGCCTGCGCGTCGAGATCGAGCCCGAGGACACGGAGCGGACGCGGGTCTCGTTGGAGCTCGAGGGCGCGCCGCACGTCCCGTACTTCCAGTGGTTCTTCGGCCCGCTCATGCGCCGGGGTGAGCACCACACGTTGCAGCATCGGGCCGAGCTCCTCGCGGCCGAGGTCGAGGGCCGACCGCAGCCCACGCCGCCGAAGCGCTCGCCACTGCTCCCCCCGGTTCCATTCCCGGCCCGGGCCACCGCGCTGCTGGCAACGGTGGCGGCCATCGCGGCGCTCGCGAACTTCGGCGGTGCGCTGTTCGGACAGACCGCGGACTCGGTCACGAAGACGTTCGGCGCGTCGAACCGGGGGCTCGGCCTCGCCCTGGCAGTGTCGAGAGGAGGCGTGCTCGTCTCACTCGTCGCGACCGCGCTCGCCGACCGGCAAGGACGCCGACGCCTGCTGCTGATCTGCTTCGCGGGTGTCGGCATCACCAACGCGATCTCGGCAATCGCGCCGAGCTTCATTGCGTTCACCGGCGCGCAGGTGCTGACCCGGGCGTTCGTGAACTCGACGTTGGTCGTCGCGGGCATTGCGGCCGTCGAGGAAGCGCCCGACGGCGCACGCGCCTACGCCTTGTCGATGCTCGCGCTCGCCTACGGCGCCGGTTTTGCCATCGCCGTCGTGCTCCTGCCGATCTCGGATGTCGCGCCGCAGGCGTGGCGCATCGTCTTCGCCATCAGTGCTCTGACGATCTTGTTGCTCCCGCGCCTCGCACGAAACCTCCATGAGACGAGTCGATACGCGGATCTCGCGAATCGGACGAGGCGCCGTGGGCAGCTCCGCGAGGTCTTCACGAACGTCTACGGCTTCCGGTTCGTCCTGTTGGGCCTGGCCGCGTTCCTCACGAACTTCTTCAGCGCCCCGTCCGCGCAGCTCACGAACCGGTTCCTCACCGACGAGCACGGCTACTCGAACACTCTGATCGCGGTGTTCCGTGGCGTGACCGCAGGACTGCCCGGACTGATCGGAATCGTGATCGCAGCGCGCCTCGCCGAGACGCGCGGCCGCCGTCCCGTCGCGATCGTTGCTCTCGCCGCGGCCACCCTCCTCCAGATGGCGTTCTTCCTCGGCGGCGGTCTCGTGCTCTGGGTGACGGCGACGTTCGCCATCATCGCCGCCAGCTGCGCGGCGATCGTGCTGGTGGCGTTCGACACCGAGCTGTTCCCGACCGAGATCCGTGGCACCTCGAACGCGTTGCTGCTCGTGTGCGCGGTCACCGGCTCCGCCGCCGGACTCTTGCTGGCGACAAACCTGGACGACGTCGTCGGGGGGTTGGGCCCGGCCATAGCACTGTGCGGCATCGCCTCACTGCTCGCGGCCGTGTTCGTGCTGCCGTGGCTGCCGGAGCCCGCCACTCGGACGCTCGACGAGGTCAGTCCGTCGGAGGTATGAAACACGATGCCTGAAGCTCCGCTGGAGGGGTTCGCAGAGTCGACGTTCACTCACGACGGCATCAGCCGGCCGGTGTTCCGCGCCGGCGACGGACCGGCGGTGATCGTGATGCACGAGGTCCCCGGCTTGCATCCGGAGGCGATCGCGTTCGGCCGCCGCGTCGTCGACGCGGGGTTCACCGTGTACATGCCGTCGCTGTTCGGCACACCCGGCAAGCCCTTCGGCTGGGGTTACACGTTGCGCTCGATCTCACGCGCGTGCGTCGCCCGGGAGTTCGTCACGATGGCCACCGACCGCACGAGCCCGATCACCGGGTGGCTGCGAAAGCTCGCCGCCGACGCCCACGCCGACTGTGGCGGCCCCGGAGTCGGGGCGGTCGGGATGTGCTTCACCGGCGGGTTCGCGCTCGGGATGATGGTCGACGAGACGATGCTCGCGCCCGTGCTCAGCCAGCCGTCGCTCCCGTTTTCGGCCGGGAGCAAGCGCAAGGCGTCCGTCGGGATCAGCGACGTCGACTTCGAACGGGTGAAGGAGCGCGCGGCTCAGGGCGCGTGCGTGCTCGGTCTCCGGTTTACCGCCGACCCGGCGGTTCCCCCCGAGCGCTTCGAGACTCTGCGCCGCGAGCTCGGCGATGCGTTCATCGCGGTGGAGATTGACTCTTCCCGCGGCAATCCTCACGGGATCAAGAAGCGGGCGCACTCGGTGCTCACCCTCGACCTCGTCGACGAGCCCGGCCATCCGACCCGGGCTGCACTCGAGCGGGTGCTCGCGTTCCTGCAGGAGCGGCTGCTCGCTCCTTCCTGAGGACCGATCGGGAACAGGCGCATCGGGTCGAGCGTTCGCGCGCCTCTGAACCCCCCGTCTGACTTCTTCGAGGTGATGCGCATGAGGCCACTCGCGGAGCAAACGGTCCTGGTCACCGGCTCGACCGACGGCCTCGGTCGGGCGCTGGCTGTCGAGCTCGCTCACGGCGGAGCCCGGCTGCTGCTGCACGGACGAGATGCCGGACGGCTTCGTGACACCGAAGCCGAGATCCGAGACCACACCGGGAATACGGACCTCCACACCTACGTCGCGGACTTCTCGAGTCTCGACGACGTTCGTCAGCTTGCCGAGCAGATTGCCCGCGATCACGATCGGCTCGACGCGCTCGTGAACAACGCGGGCATCGGCACCAACCTCCCCGGCGACGGCGCTCGCATGGAGAGCCGCGACGGGTATGAGCTGCGCTTCGCCGTCAATTACCTGGCGCACTTCCTGCTGACGCGGTCGCTCCTGCGTCTCGTCGTGCGATCCGCGCCGGCGCGCATCGTCAACGTCAGCTCGGCCGGACAAGCTCCCATCGACTTCGACGACGTGATGCTCGAGCGTGACTACAGCGGGATCCATGCGTACTGCCAGAGCAAGCTCGCGCAGATCATGTTCACGTTCGATCTCGCCGAGGAGCTCGATGCCGGCGCGGTCACGGTCAACAGCCTCCACCCCTCCACGTACATGCCGACGAAGATCGTCTTCGCCGCCGGTGCCCAGCCGGCCAGCTCAGTCGAGGAAGGAGTCGCCGCCACCCAGCGGCTCGTCGCCGACCCCGATCTGGACGGGGTCACGGGTCGCTACTTCGACCGTCAGCGCGAGTCCCGGGCGCATCCGCAGGCGTACGACCCGGACGCCCGCCGGCAACTGCGGGAATTGAGCGAGCGGCTGGTGCAGCAGCCCGCCCGCCGGCGGTAGGCGCTCAGGTTCCGACGACGAGCTCGCGCGGGAACGTGTCCACGATCTCGCCGCCCGGCCCGCGCCGGCGATCACGGAGGATGCGCGCGGTGTGTTCATCAGCGGGGAGGTATGCCTCGAGGTGAAGCTCAGCGAGGGTGATGTCGAGGGCGGTCGCGAACGAGGTCAGCGTCGAGATCAGCTGCAGGACACCCTCTTCGCATCGCAGGCGCAGGGGGACCGCGAAGCCGAGGTGATTGAGCCCCGGCGAAGGCGCGGGGACGTACCGCTCGATGTCGGCGAGAAGCTCCTCGCGCCTTGGATCGGGGTTGCGAAGTTGGTGGGCGCGGACGTTCTCGATGATGTGCCGGCCCCACTCGGCGAGGTTCTCGACCCGCGGGCCCATGCCGTCGGGGTGCACCACGAGCCGCAGCACGTTGACGGGCGGTTCGAGGAGCTCCGGTGCGGCGCCGGCGGTGAGCACATCGGTGGCGGCGTTCGCGGCGACGAGCTGCCCGCCGGTGGCCACGACCACCGCGGGGTAGGGCATGTGCCCTACGAGGATCCGGTCTAACGCGTCGCGGACCGGGCTCAGAGCGTCGTCGTCGAGCTGGGACTCCGCAAACACAGGGGCGTAGCCGGCGGCGAGCAGCAGCGCGTTTCGCTCCCGTAACGAAAGCTCCAGGGACTCCGCGAGTCGCAACACCATTGTCCGGCCGGGCCGTGAGCGGCCCTGCTCGACGTAGCTGACGTGGCGTTGGGTTGTGCCAGCACGCAGTGCGAGCTCGAGCTGGCTGATCCGCCGCGATTGTCGCCAGCGACGGAGCTCGCTCGCGAACTGCGGTGCGGTACCGGTCGCGGTCACACCATGAGGGTACGCAGTCGTAACTGCCACTCCCATTCCCTCTCGGGTATTGCTGGCGCACTGCCATCTCTTTACCTTGCGAACTATGCACACAAGAGAAGCCGAGCACGCCGGTCCTCGCCGCTTGACGCGTGCACGGCGCATGAGGAGCTACCACGCAAACCTCGGTGCCGGGATCGGCGGACTGATGGTTCGCGAACACGAGGCGCCGCAACCGGGGACAAGCGAAGTGATGCTTCGTGTCCGGGCGACCTCCCTCAGCTTCCGCGAGCTGATGATCCTACGCGGCTGGTATCCCCTCCCGATCAAGCCGGACGTTGTCCCCGTCTCCGATGGAGCCGGTGAGGTCGTCGAGGTCGGTGAAGGCGTGACCCGCGCCACCGTCGGCGATCGCGTCACCGCGTCGATCTTCCCGCGCTGGATCGACGGGGGCTTCGCGGCCGAGTACGCCCCGCAGCTCGGAGGTTCGCTCGATGGGATGCTGACGGAGTACGCGATTCTCGACGAGGACGCGCTTGTCCACATCCCCGATCACCTCTCGTTCGAGGAGGCCGCGTGCCTTCCCTGCGCTGCGGTCACCGCCTGGAACGCGCTCACCGGTGGCCGCGGCCTGGCCTCCGGGGAGACGGTGCTGACGCTCGGGTCAGGCGGCGTCTCGCTGTTCGCGCTGCTGTTCGCCAAGACCTTCGGCGCGCGGGTGATCGCAACTGCTGGGAGCGACGAAAAGGCGGAGCGGCTCCTCGCGCTCGGCGCGGACGCGGCGATCAACTACCGATCGACTCCCGCCTGGTCCGAACGGGTGCGTGCGCTGACCGGCGGCCGCGGCGCCGACCACGTGATCGAGGTGGCCGGAACGCTCGAGCAGTCGGCCAAGTCGACCGCGTTCGAGGGGGAAATCGCCTTCGTGGGCCTGTTGGGCCGCGACGCCGGCCTCCCGACGATCGACCCGGGTGTCCTCTGGACCTCGGCGCTCAAGGTACGGGCGATCGTCGTCGGCAGCCGTGCGCAGTTCGCGGCGATGAACCGAGCCATCGAGGTCAACGGGTTGAGACCGGTAATCGACCGGGTCTTCCCGTTCGACGACGCCGTCGCCGCCTACCGCTACTACGAGGACGCGCAACCCTTCGGCAAGGTCGTCATCGCCCACGGCTGAGCCGTGGCAGCCCGGGCGAACAACCCAAACCGCGAACAGAGGAGCAGACAGATGGCGACACGCAACGGAAGCGCACGATGGAACGGCGACCTGGCCAGCGGCTCCGGCCAGGTGACGGTCGGTGAGCGGGCATGGACGGGCAACTACTCGTACGCGTCCCGCTTCGAGGACGGTACCGGCACGAACCCCGAAGAGCTCATCGCAGCCGCCCACGCGGGCTGCTTCTCGATGGCGCTGTGCTCCATGCTGAGCGGGGCGGGTCACACGCCGCGCTCGATCGAGACGACGGCGCGAGTGCACTTGCGTCTCGTCGACGGCATGCCGACGATCCAACAGATCGAGCTCGAGACCAAGGGCGACGTTCCGGAGCTCGACGCGGACGGTTTCCGCGAGCTCGCCGAGCGGGCAAAGGCGGTCTGCGCCGTCTCCCGCGCTCTTCGCGGTGTCGAGCGGATCGCGGTGTCCGCGACGCTGGCCGCGTCGCCGAGCGCGGCCTGACTGACCTGCAAGCCCACCAACGGAACAGAAGGAGCCCACCGTGACGACCATCGCCGAACGCAGTCGCGTCGTGACCTGGGACGACCCCATTGAGAGCTGGAAAACAGCACGCGGCCTGGGTGGCATCGACGTGCTGCGCGCGATCGAAGGCGGCGACCTGCCATCACCTCCCGTGGCACGGTTGCTCGGCCTCGAGATCGACCAAGTCAGCGAAGGTCTGGTGACCTTCGCGTTCGTACCGGCCGAGTACCACTACAACCCTCTTGGCACCGTGCACGGCGGCATCCTCACGACCCTGCTGGACAGCGCGATGGGCTGTGCGGTCCACAGCCGGCTGCGCGCCGGCCTCAGCTACACGACGCTCGAGCTGAAGATGAGCTTCCTACGGCCGGTGCGCGTGACGACGGGACGTATGCGCGGCGAGGGCAAGGTGGTGCACCTCGGGGGTCGCGTCGCCACCGCGGAGGCCCACCTCGTAGACGGCGACGGTCAGCTGTACGCCCACGGCACGAGCACATGCCTCATCTCGGTGCCGGCTTCGCGTAACGATGGACACGCATGACGAGCAAGCTGTGACAGAAAAAGTCGCCGCTTCACCGATGAGTGGCGATGACGCGGAAGGTCATAGCTCGTATGGCACTGCTCGAGAACGCCGAAGTCTCCACCCGTCTCCCCGCCCAGGATCTCGAGCGGGCGCGTGCCTTCTACGCCGAGAAGCTCGGGCTGGAGCCGGTCGAGGAACGGGAGGGCGGCCTGCGCTACCGGTGTGGCGGCTGCCATTTCTCCGTGTTCCAATCGGCCGGCAGTGCTTCGGGTGACCACACCCAGATGGCGCTCGAGGTGGACGACATCGAGTCCGTCGTCGCCGAGCTGCGAAGGCGCGGTGTCGTGCTCGAGGAAGTGGACGTCCCCGGCCTCCGTACGGTCGACGGCATCGCCGACATCGAGGGCAACTACCCGTCCAAGGGTCGCCGCGAGCGGGGCGCATGGTTCCGGGACAGCGAAGGGAACCTGGTCGGCATCGGCCAGCCCGTTCGCTGACGCACCGCCGCTTAGCTGACGGGCGGGAGGTGCGCCTCGCACACGACGGCGCCGTCGCCGCCGACGAGCACGACGGAACCGGCCGCACCGCCCGGCAGGGCCGCGACGCCACCCCAGGATCCGCGACCGTCGTGGATGCTCACGTCGCCGAGGCGCTTGTCAGTCGAGCCGGTGCGGAACTCGATTCCGTAGTTGCCCGACGGCACCCAGTAGTTGACGTTCACCACGACCGACGACGGCGTTCCGTTCGAGACGAACACGTTCCCGACCTCGACGCCATTGGCGCCGTTCATCTGCGCCGAACGCACGCCGCTCGCCGCCGTCACGATGCGGTTCGTGTCCTGGACGCTCTCGACGACTCGCACGCCGACGATGCTCACGATCGTGGCCGCGGCGGCGGCGACCGCGACGACGGCGGCGATGCGACGACGGTTGCGCCGCCGTGGCGCCTTCAGCGCCGCGAGCACGCGTTCCTCGAACCCCGGCGGCGGCTCGGCTTCGGCGGCGAGGAGCGGTAACGCGTCGGCCGCCTCGGCCAGCTCGCCGACGAGGGCCCGGCACGGTCCGCACTCGCTGGCGTGCTGGAGCGCTTCGGCGCGCTCGGGCCCGCCGACGATCCCCAACGCCAGCTCAGGCGCGAGCTCGCGAACCTCGGTGCACATCGACGTGCTCATTGGCGCGGCCTCATTCGGCTCGCTCCTCGGTCAGCGCCGACCGGAGGCGCAGGAGCGCGGTGCGGATGCGGGTCTTCGCCGTGCCGAGGGGGATGCCCTCCGCCTCGCTCACCTCGCGGGCGGTGTGTCCGAGCAGCCCGGCCATGACCAACGCCCGTCGCTGCTCGACCGGGAGCTGGATCAACGCCGCACAGAGCCGGTCGGCGTCGTCGCGCAGCGCCGCCAGCTCGTCGGGCAGTGGCCCGCCCGCGCTGAGGTTCAGGGCCAGGATCGAGTCGGGGTCGACGACCACGGGGCGACGCACCCGCACCGCGTCGATGGCGAGATTCCGGGTGATCGTGAGGAGCCACGTCGCCACGGTTCCCCGCCGGGAGTCGTAGGCACCGGCGTGGCGCCACGCCCGCACGAAGGCCTCTTGGGAGATGTCCTCGGCGGCGCGTGGGTCCCCGACGATCGTCACCGCCAAGCCGAACACGCGACGCTGGAACCGCTGGACGAACGCGGCGGCCGCGTCGGAGTCTCCCGTCGCCAGGCCTGCGAGGAGCGCATCGTCGGAGACAGCCCACATAGTGATTACGCTCCGGCGTCCCGCCCGGATTGGGCGTCGCCGCTCACCGTAGCCCTCGCCGTCGTGCTTCGCCCCGGTTAGGTCCTCCGGAACCCGTGTCCGAAGAACCCGCCCCGGGGTCGGGCGTGGGCGTGGAAGTGATCCGGGATGTTCCGCATGTTGTCGTCGACGTAGTGCTCGACGGTCAGCTGCTCGGCGGCGATGCGGCCGAGCTGGTCGAGCATGTGCTCGAGGTCGGCGGCGGACGGGTCCTTCCCGTGCCTGCGCCACACCACCATCGGGACCGCACAGATCTCGCATTCGGCGATCCAGCAGATGTCGTCCTCGTGGTACCAGGGCGTGATCCGCGCCGCCTCGCAGAGGTCGCAGTCCGAAGCCGGCGCGTCCTCCATGTCCTTCACGTGGTGGCCGCGATGTGCGTCTCGAACCAGGCGAGCGTCCGGTTCCAGGCGTCCTTGGCGGCCGTCTCGTCGTAGGCGTCGCGCTGGTCGCAGTGGAAGCCGTGGCCGGCCTCCGGGTACCGCACGATCTCGGTTGTTACGGGTGCGGACTTGAGGGCATCGCGAAGCTGCTCGACGTCCTCGACCGGGATCGACTGATCTCGGTCGCCGAACAGCCCGAGCCAGGGTGTCTGGAGCTTCGATACCTCGTCGACCAGCGGTGGGAACTGCGGAAATCGCTGCGTGACGATCCCTCCACCGTAGAAGCCGACCGCGGCTCCGAGCTTGCGGCGCAACGACGCCAGGAAGGTGACGCGACCACCGAAGCAGAACCCGACGGTGCATACGGCCGAGTCGTCCCAGCCGGCGGTGTGGAGGTGTTCGCGAGCGGCGTCGACGTCGACGAGGATGCCGTCGTCGTCGAGGTGCTCGTAGAGCGGGATCACCTTGGCGAAATCGTCGTACGGCGCGGTGCCGCCGCCGGCCCGGTGAAAGAAGTGCGGCGCGACCGAGTGGTAGCCGGCATCGGCGAACCGGCGCGTGACGTCCTCGATGTACGTGTTCACACCGAACGCCTCTTGGACGACGATGACCGCGCCCCGGGCGTCGCCTTCCGGTCGCGCTTCGTACAGCGGCATCGGTCCGTCCGCGGTGTCGAGGTCGAGCGTTCGGGTGTTCACGGGATGCTCCTTCAGTCTCCGGCGGCGGTGTCGAGGGCGGTGCGTAGCTCGGCGACGTACCGGGCTGCCTCGTCCGGTCCCCCGCCGGTCAGCACCCGCCGCACGAGCGCACTCCCGACTATCACACCGTCGGCTGCCTTCGCAGCTGCCACCGCCTGCTCGGGCGTCGAGATCCCCACACCGAGCAGCACGGGCATGTCGGTTGCCGCTTTGCAACGCCGGCCCATCTCGAGCGCCTCGTCGGCGAGTGTCGCCCGCTCGCCGGTCACGCCGAGCAGCGACACGCCGTACACGAAGCCGCGCGACCGGTCGCAGATGGCGCGAAGTCGGGCGTCAGGCGTCGTCGGCGCGGCGAGGAGGACGGTTTCGACCCCGGCGGCGTCGGCGGCGTCGCCCCAACCGTCGAGCTCGTCCAACGGCAGGTCGGGGACGATCGCGCCGTCGATGCCGGCGTCGGCGAGCTGGGTAGCGAACCGCTCCGTACCGGCGTGGGCAACGACGTTGTAGTACGTCATGACGACCAGGGGGATGCTCACGTCGAGCTGCGCAGCCTCGGCAACGATCTTCGCCGGGGTCGCGCCGAGATCGAGCGCGCGCTGAGACGCCTCCTGGACCGTGCGCCCGTCCATGACGGGGTCGGAGAACGGGATACCGATCTCGATGACGTCGGCACCCGCGTCGGCCGCTGCTCGAACCACGTCGAGCCAGCCTGAGCCGAGACCGCCGGTGATGTACGGCGCGAGCAGCGCGTGCCCGGCATCCCGTCGCTCGCGCAGATGGGCCTCGAGCTTCACGCGAGCTGCTCGCCCGTGACGCGCTCGGCGACCTGGGCCGCGTCCTTGTCGCCGCGGCCCGACAGCGTCACGAGCACCGTCGATCCGGCGGGGACGGACCGGCCGGCTTCGCGCGCCAGCCACGCGATCGCGTGGGCGGGCTCGAGCGCCGGCACGATCCCTTCCATGACCGAGAGGAGCTGGAAGCCGGCGACCGCTTCGTCGTCGGTCGCGTACGGGTACTCGGCCCGGCCGGTCGCGGCCAGCTGCGCGTGCTCGGGCCCGACGCCCGGGTAGTCGAGTCCGGCGCTGATCGAATGCGCCTCCCGGATCTGGCCGTCTTCGTCCTGGAGGAACAGCGACCGGGCGCCGTGGAGGACACCCGGGACCCCGCGGTTGACCGACGCCCCGTGCTTGCCCGTCTCGGGCCCGAGCCCTCCCGCCTCGACGCCGACCAGGCGCACGTCCGGCAGGTCGACGAACCCGGCGAAGGTGCCGATGGCATTGGATCCCCCACCGACGCACGCCACGACGTAATCGGGGTCGGCCCCGTCGAGGATCTGCCGGCACTGCTCGCGCGCCTCGTCGCCGACGATCCGCTGGAACTCCCGCACCAGCCAAGGAAACGGATGCGGGCCGACCACGGAGCCGATGCAGTAGTGCGTCGTCGCGACGCTGGCAACCCAGTCGCGCAACGTCTCGTTGATCGCGTCCTTGAGCGTCGCGCTGCCGGAATCGACGGGCACGACCTCGGCGCCGAGGAGCTTCATCCGGAAGACGTTGAGGGCTTGACGCTCGATGTCGACTGCCCCCATGAACACCTTGCACTCGAGGCCGAAGAGCGCGGCTGCCGTTGCCGTGGCCACGCCGTGCTGTCCGGCGCCCGTCTCGGCGATCACGCGCTCCTTGCCCATGCGCCGCGTGAGGAGCGACTGACCGAGCACGTTGTTGATCTTGTGCGAGCCCGTGTGCGTGAGGTCCTCGCGTTTGAGCAGCACCCGCACGCCGAGGCGGTCCGACAGCCGGCGACATACGGTGACGGGCGTCGGCCGGCCCGCGTAGTTGGTGAGCAGATCGGCGTACTCGGCTCGGAACCGCTCGTTCGACCACGCGGCGCGGAAATCGCGCTCCAGGTCCTCGAGGGCGGGTACCAGCGTCTCCGGCACGAACCGGCCGCCGAACTCGCCGTAGCGGCCGAGGCCCACCGGCTCGGGCCCGGGCGGGTCGAGCCGGACCGGCTCACCACGTACCGGCGCTGTCATGGGCGAATTGTACGGGGAAGTCGTTCACCGCCCGAAGCGATTCGCACGCGTTGGCATCGCAACCCCTGTCGGCGCACACTTGGCTCGCCGATCCAGGGGTCGTTCGATGCTCCACACCAGATTCACCGATCGTGTCGGTTGCGAGCTCCCGATTCAGCAGGCGGGAATGGGAGGTGTCGCGAGTCCCGACCTCGCGGTGGCGGTATCAGCCGCGGGCGGCCTCGGCACTGTCGCGCTGCACATGATGCCCGCGCCCATGGTCGCCCAGACCCTCGATGCGATGTCAGAGCGCACAAGCACGCCGCTCGCGTTCAACGTCCTCGTGCCGTTCGTCGACCGCGACGCCGTCGAGGTGGCGTCGTCCCGGTGTCGACTCGTGGAGTTCTTCTACGACGATCCCGACTCCGAGCTCGTGCGGATAGCGCACGAGGGTGGGGCGCTCGCCGCTTGGCAGATCGGCTCCCGAGCCGAGGCGGAAGCCGCGTGCAATGCCGATTGCGACATTGTGATCGCCCAAGGAGTCGAAGCCGGTGGACATGTCCGCGGCAGCGTCGGACTGCTTGCACTTCTAGCGGAGGTCCTCGACGTGGTAGACGTCCCGGTTGTCGCCGCAGGGGGGATCGGGAACGCACGAGCCGCGGCCGCTGCACTCGCTGCGGGTGCGGACGCGGTCCGAGTAGGGACGCGCTTCGTCGCCACGCAGGAGGCCGACACCCATCCCGACTACGCAGACGCGTTGGTACACGCTCGAGCTGAGGACACAGTCTTGACCGAGGCGTTCTCGGTGATGTGGCCCGACGCGCCCCATCGAGTATTGCGATCGTGCGTCGACGAGGCACGGGCGCTCGACGGCGACACGGTTGGGGAGGTCGAGATCGGCGGGACGACCATGCCCATCCCGCGGCTCTCCGTGCTTGCGCCGACTCGGGCGACCACGGGCTCGGTCGACGCAATGGCCCTCTACGCCGGAGAGTCCGTGACCGACGTCTCCGGCGTCGTGCCGGCGCGCGACGTCGTCCTCGAGATCGCGACTGGCGCCGAGGTGCTTCTTCGACGCTGGGCGTGACGACCGTGCTCACCTGCGGTTTCCCGGGCCCCGGTTCTCGGGGAGGCTGGACGGAGCGGACGGAGGGGGCTCTATGAAGCGTTCGGACACCTCACAACGAGCCGGCTTTACGGAAGCCGAAGCACTCGAGTTGACCGGGGCGGAGCGGAGGCGCCGCCAGCAGGCCGATGACCTGCGTGACCTCGTGCGTATCAGCGATTTCCTCGCTCCGGAGGCGCACCGCCAGGGCGGCGTGGACGAGGCAGCTTCAGCAGTCAGGGAGTGGGCGGAGGACGACGTCGCGATGATCGCGGCGGCCGAGAACATCGCCCGGCGCCAGCACCAGGACGACTCGGCCGAGATCCTCCATCGCGCGCGCGTTCTCGCCGCTGCTTAGCCGCGGGAGCGCCTTCGATCGAAGGTCCGGAACAGGTCGACGCATTGACCCACGCTGAGGTTTCGTGCGTCGGCCCTCGATCTGAACGCTCGAGCCACGAACGACGAGTACGGGCCGCTCGCCGAGATTGGAAGCAGCGGTTTGGTCCGTCGTGTTACGACGAGGACTGCGGCATCGACTGAGGGCCGTGGTCGGAAGCATGCGGCGGGAAGCCGCCGTCCACGCCGGAACTCCCACCACGGCCCCCAGCGGGCGCCGAGCAGGTCGGTGGGTGGACCACCGGCCGCGCGGACACGTTCACGCGCCACTTGCCATTGCACGATCAGGTCGGCGCGCCGGAGGCCGCTCGCCGGAACATCGAGCAGTCGACGAAGGACTGCGCTCGTGACGCCGAACGGGAGGTTGGCGAGCACACGGTACGGATTGGCCGGGAGCGGCACGTCCCGCGCGTCCGCACGTAGCACCGCGACGTTGCCAGCGGATGCGAACCGCTGCGCCAGTATCGACACGAGCTTGGGATCGAGCTCGAACGCCAGCACCTGCCCCGCGTGATTCGCGAGCGCATCGGTGAGCGCGCCCCGACCTGCTCCGATCTCGACCACGCGATCGTCGCCCGTGACTCCGGCGTCGGCGACGAGTTGCGACGCGAGTCGCGAGCTACCGAGGAAGTGCTGGCCGAGCCGACTCCGTCTGGAGCGTCCGGACGGTACGTGCCCGGACACGGAAGACCACGCCCATGGGGATTCCTCCCGAGGTGAGCGCGCATTGCACCAGACGGCGATGGTCCGCGCACGCGATTTTCGGCGGGCTGGGGTCAGCCGCCGCTCGTGAGGGACTGCACCTCGTCTGCGCTCAGCTCGAGAGCGGCGGCCGCGACGTTCTCTTCGAGGTGCGCGACCGAGCCGGTCCCGGGGATGGGCACTATCGCCGGCGAGCGGGCGAGCAGCCATGCGAGCACCACCTGATGGACGGTGGCGCCGTGTCGTTTCGCGATATCACCCACGAGGGAGTGCGACTCGTGGTCTTGGATCGGCGCCCACGGTAGGAACGCGAGCTCTTCCTGCTCGCACACCTCGAGCACCGGGTCCGACCCGCGATCAGCGAGGTTGTAGCGGTTCTGGACGGACGCGATCGGCGTGAGGCGTTGCGCTTCGCGGAGCTGCTGGACCGTCACGTTGCTCAATCCGATGTGGCGGATCTTCCCCTCCCGCCGGAGCTCGAGCAACGCACCGATCGACTCGCCGAACGGCACCGATGGGTCAGGCCGGTGGAGTTGGTAGACGGCGATCTGCTCGAGCCGTAGCCGCCGGAGGCTGCCGTCGCACGCCTCCTTCAGGTGATCGGGTCGGCCGTTGGCCGGCCACCGCCCCGGGCCTGGACGTTCGAGGCCTCCCTTGGTGGCGATGACCAAGCCGTCGGGGTATGGGTACAGCGCCTCGGCGATGAGGTTCTCGCTCACCTCCGGTCCGTACGAGTCGGCGGTGTCGATGAAGTTCACGTCGAGCTCGATGGCGCGGCGCAGCACCGCTTTCGCCTCGTCGACGTCGGGCGGCTCACCCCATATGCCGCGCCCGGTGATGCGCATCGCGCCGAACCCGAGGCGATTGACGGTGACGTCGCCGCCGATCGTGATCGTGCCGGCGACTGCTGCTGTGGGCGAGTCAGAAGCGGACATGGGCGCCACACTACGGCTGCCGCGCGCACCCGCTCGACGCGTGATGAACCCGGTTCAGGCGCCTTCGGCTTGCCAGTCGTAGGGCTGGTGACCGACACCCCCGTTGGGGCTGCCGCGGTGCTCGAGCGCGGCGCTGGCCGCTCGCGCCGCCTGGATGAAGCGTCGCAGCTTGCGCGGGTCCTTACGACCGCTGCCGGGCGCGGTCTCGACGCCGGTTGACACGTCGACGCCCCAGGGGCGAACGCGCCAGATCGCCTCGGCGACGTTCTCGGGCGTGAGCCCGCCAGCGAGCAGGAGGCGAACGCCGTCGAACGCGCCGCTGGCCTGACACCAGTCGTACACGCGGCCCGAACCGGGATTGGGCGCGTCGAGGAGCACGAGGTCGGCGGCATCGGAAGCCATCGAGATCGCTGGGTCGCCGGCGGCGAAGCCCTGGATCACGAGCGGGACGCGCTGCCGGATGTAGACGACCTCGCCCGCCGACTCGCGACCGTGGAGCTGTGCGCCTTTGAGCCCGACCTTGTTCACGATCTCGGCGACGCGCTCGGGGCGCTCGTCGCGGAAGACCCCGAGCGTGATGATCTCGTCGTAGGGCAGGTGCTTCACGATGTCCGAAGCCTCGTCGACCGTGACCATGCGGGGGCTGCCCGACGCGAAGACGAAGCCGAGCGCGTCCGCGCCGAGCGCGGTCGCGAGCAGCGCGTCTCTCTCGGTCGTGATGCCGCATATCTTGACGAACATCGCCTACCAACACTCCGTCGGATTGTGTCGCTACCTCTCTATATAGGTAGCGCACCAGACCCGGGAGTTGGTGGACGGTCGGCGTACGCGCAGCGACTAGGCGTCGATGAGGCGACCGTGGAGATAGTCGTCGTACGCCGACAGGTCGAGGAGCCCGTGGCCGCTGTAGTTGAAGAGGATCACGCGCTCCTCGCCGGTCTCCTTGGCGGCGAGCGCCTCGTCGACCACGGCCCGGATGGCGTGCCCGGTCTCGGGGGCCGGGAGCTTGCCCTCGGCGTTCGCGAACTGGATCGCCGCTTCGAACGTCTTCCCCTGCGGGTACGCGACCGCCTCCATGCGCCCGCTCCGGACCAAGCTCGACACGATCGGCGCGTCGCCGTGGTAGCGCAGCCCGCCGGCATGAATGGGCGGCGGCACGAACTCGTGTCCGAGGGTGTACATCGCCATCAGGGGCGTCATGCCCGCGGTGTCACCGAAGTCGTAATCGAACGTGCCCTCGGTGAGTGTCGGGCACGACGACGGCTCGGCGGCGACGAGCCTTACGCCGTCATCGGGGACGAACGGCAGCGCGATGCCGCTCAGGTTCGACCCGCCGCCGCAGCAGCCGATGACGACGTCAGGCCGAGCGTCGCCGGCCAGCGCCAGCTGCTCCTTCGCTTCCAGCCCGATCACCGTCTGGTGCAGCAACACGTGGTTGAGGACCGACCCGAGCGAGTAGTGCGTGTCGTCGCGACCCACTGCGTCGCGCACGGCGTCGCTGATCGCCAGCCCGAGCGACCCGGGATGGTCGGGTTGGTCGACCGGTGACGGGACGACCTGACTCCCCCACGTCTCCATCATGATCTTGCGGTAGGGCTTCTGGTCGTACGACGCGCGCACCATGTAGACCTTGCAGTCGAGCCCGAACTGCGCGGACGCGTACGCCAGCGCGCTGCCCCACTGCCCCGCGCCCGTCTCGGTGGTGAGGCGCTGCACGCCCTCGGCCTTGTTGTAGAACGCCTGCGCGACGGCGGTGTTCGGCTTGTGCGAACCGGCGGGTGAGATCGACTCGTCCTTGTAATAGATGCGCGCCGGCGTGCCGAGGGCCGCCTCGAGGCGCTCAGCGCGCACGAGCGGCGTCGGGCGCCACAGGCGCAGGATGTCGAGCACTTCACCCGGGATGTCGATCCACTGGTCGGTGGACACCTCTTGCGCGATGAGACCCATCGGGAACAGCGGGGCGAGGTCGTCGGGCCCGATCGGCTCGCGAGTCGCAGGATGTAGCGGCGGCTGCAACGGCTCCGGCATCACCGGCAGCACGTTGAACCATGCGGTCGGGAGCTGCTCCTCGGACAAGACGATTCGAGTCACCCGTTACCTCCTCGGTCGGACCGAATGCCGGCTCATCGCCTGCACGAGCACGGTCGGATTGTCGCTGCGTACGAGCGCCTCGCCCACGAGGACGGCGTCGTACCCGGCTTCGGCCATGCGTCCGGCGTCCTCGGGGGCGCGGATCGCGCTCTCTGCGACGGCGATGACGTCGCCGGGGATGCGACCGCCGAGCCGCTCACTCAGGCCGAGATCCTCGCCGAAGGTCCCGAGGTCGCGCGCGTTCACGCCGACGATGGTGGCGCCGGCGGCGAGAGCACGGTCGAGCTCGGCGTCGTCGTGCGCCTCGACCAGGGCGACGATGCCGATCTCCTCGGCGAGCTCGCGGAGGCCGGCGAGCAGTCCGTCGTCGTCGAGGGCGGCCACGATCAGGAGCACGGCGTCGGCGCCGACCGCTCGAGACTCGTAGACCTGCGTCTCGTCGATCGTGAAGTCCTTGCGGAGGGCCGGGAGCTCGACCTTGGCCCGGGCCGCTTGCAGGTCGTCGACGGATCCGCCGAAGAACGGTCGATCGGTCAGCACGGAGAGCGCGGCGGCACCGCCCGTCTCGTACGCCTTCGCGACGACGCCCGGGTCCAGGCCCGGCGCCAGCTCGCCCTTCGACGGCGACCGCCGCTTGATCTCGGCGACCACGGCGAGGTGCCCGTCGGGGCGGCGCAGCGCGCCGGCGAAGTCGCGCGCCGGCGGCGCGTCGAGGGCGGCGCGCCGCAGCGTCGCGCGAGCCTCGGACTCTTGGAGCAGTGCGAGCTCGGCGCGCTTGGCGGCGAGGATCTCCTCGAGCACGCTCATGCGCCAGCGAGTGTACGGCCGCCTAGCATCCCCGCCCATGGCGATCTCGTTTCCCGACGGCTTCCTCTGGGGCACTGCCACCGCCGCGCACCAGGTCGAAGGCGGCAACTGGAACAACGACTGGTGGGCGTGGGAGCACACGCCGGGATCGGGATGCGCCGAACCCTCGGGCGACGCGTGCGACCACTTCTGGCGCTACCCGCAGGACATCGCGTTGCTCGCCGACCTCGGCTTCGGCGCGTACCGGTTCTCGATCGAGTGGTCGCGCATCGAGCCCGAGGACGGCGAGTTCTCTCACAACGCCCTCGACCACTACCGGCGCATGATCGACGCGTGCCGCGAGAACGGTGTCCTCCCCGTCGTGACGTACCACCACTTCACGACGCCGCGCTGGGCGGCGTCGGACCGCGGGTGGGAGAACCCATCGACGGCAGAGCGGTTCGCGCGCTTCTGCGAGCGCGTGAGCAGCCAACTCGGCGACGGCGTCGGCATCCACTGCACGCTGAACGAGCCGAACGTCGTGGCCTTGATGGGCTTCTACCTCGGCGTCTTCCCGCCCGGCACCCGCGACGAAGGCGCCATGGGCAAGGCGACCGACAACCTGATCCGCGCGCACCGCCTCGCGTACGACGCGATCAAATCCGGTCCGGGCGACGCGCCCGTCGGCATGACACTGTCGATGCACGAGTTCGCGGCCGAGCCCGGCGGCGACGCCCAGATGGCGCGGGCGCGTGACCGTATGGAGGACGTCTGGCTCGATGCGTGCCGCGGCGACGACTACGTCGGCGTGCAGACCTACACCCGCCTCCGGTTCGGTCCCGACGGGCTGCTCGGGCCGGCGGAGGGCGTCCCCGCGCTGCAGATGGGCTACGAGTTCTGGCCGCAGGCGCTCGAGACGACGATTGGGCGGGCGATCGAGGTCGCCGGCACGCCCGTCTACGTGACCGAGAACGGGATCGGGACCGCCGACGACGACCAGCGCGTCCAGTACGTATCCGAGGCGCTGCGCCGTGTCGGTCGCTGCCTCGACGACGGCCTCGACGTGCGCGGCTACTTCTACTGGTCGCTGCTGGACAACTTCGAGTGGTCGCTCGGTTACCGCCCGACGTTCGGTCTCGTCGCCGTCGACCGCGAGACGCAGGCTCGCACTGTGAAGCCGAGCGCCCGCTGGCTGGGCGAGATCGCGCGTGCGAACCGCTTCGATACCTGACCTTCCCATGATGCGTCTTTGAACGACACCTCATCTCGCTCGGATACGCATGTGTCCCGGCGCGCTTTCGAGCGACAGAAATGGGACGATGGGTGTCGTGCACGACCAGAAGGGGACCATCGTCGTCGTCGATGACGAGCCCAACATCGCCGACCTCGTCGACCTCTACCTCGCCCGTGAGGGCTTTCGGGTGCTCAAGACCGGCACCGGCGAAGCCGGGCTGCAGGCGGTCAAGGAACACCGGCCGCGGCTCGTCGTCCTCGACGTCGGCCTGCCCGACGTCGACGGGCTCGAGGTGTGCAAGCGGCTGCGCGCCACCTCGCAGATCCCGGTGATCTTCCTCACCGCCCGCGACAGCGAGGTCGACCGCGTGCTCGGCCTCGAGCTGGGCGGCGACGACTACCTCACGAAGCCGTTCTCCCCCGCCGAGCTCGTCGCCCGGGTGAAAGCGGTGCTGCGCCGCGTCGACGGCGGCCCCGCCGCCGAGGTGATGCAGGCCGGTGACGTCGCGATCGACGCCGGCCGGCGCGAGGTACGCGTCGCCGGCGAGCCGGTCGAGTTCACCACGAAGGAGTTCGACCTGCTGCGGTACCTCGCCGAGCGACCGGGACTCGCGCTCTCCCGTCAGCAGATCCTGGACGGTGTGTGGGGCTACGACTGGTACGGCGACGCGCGCACGGTCGACGTGCACATCGCGCAGGTACGCAAGAAGCTCGGCGAAACTGTCGAGATCACGACCGTGCGCGGGGTCGGCTACCGGCTGGAGTCGTGACACCGACCCCGGGGCTGCCGGCGTTGAAGCCGCCCGCACGCCGTCTCGGCACCCGTCTCTTCGTCGCGATGCTCGCGATCGCGTTCGGCGTGCTCGTCCTGAGCGCGGCGGGCACGGCCGGGCTCTTTCGGCAAACCTCGACGGAGTCCGCCCTCCACGACCTGCGGGAGAAGGCGCCGACCGTGAGCGACTCCGTCCAACGCCTCTCGGCGTTCCGTTCGCTCAACCCGACCGCCGGCCAGTCGGCCGCCGAGCGCCGACTCGGCCGGAACCTGCGGTCGATCGTCGCCAACACCCTGCGCGCCGGGAACGTGAGCGTCGTCCAGGTGACCCCGACAGGCGAGATCCAGGAGGGCATCGCCCCGCTCCTCGGGAACCAAGCGGAGCAGGCCGGCCTGACCGACCTGCCCGCGGGCCTCAGCCCCGGGGACCTCGACGCCCGGGCGCTCCTCACCGGGAAGGAGCAGAGCGGCCGGGAGGGACGCACGGCGTTCGTGGCCGCCCCGCTCGACATCGTGAACGGGAACACGCCGGTCGTGATCCTCACCCAACAGGTCGAGACGCAACCGCTCGGACGGGCGGGGCCGTTCTTCCTCCTCGCCGGGGCGCTGGCGCTCGCCGTCGCCGCGATCGTCGCGTTCTTTCTCGCCCGGCGGCTGACGCGACCGCTCACCGCCATGGGGCAGACCGCAGACCGGATCGCGGCCGGCGACCTCTCGGCGCGCGTCGACCTCGGCAAGCACCCCGACGACGAACTGGCGGGACTGGCGCGCGCGCTCGACGGCATGGCCGCGCAGCTCGAGGCGGCGCGGGGACTCGAGCGCGGCTTCCTGCTCAGCGTGTCGCACGATCTGCGGACGCCGCTCACGTCGATCGGCGGGTACGCCGAAGCCATCGCCGACGGCGCGGTCGAAGGTCGCGACGCGCAGAAGCGCGCCGCCGAGATCATCGCCGCCGAGGCCCGGCGCCTCGAGCGGCTGGTGGCCGACCTGCTCGACCTCGCCCGGCTCGACGCGCACGAGTTCTCGCTGACGCCCCGCCCGGTCGACGCCGCCGAGGTCGTCGGCGAGGCGGTCGAGGCCTTCCACCCGTCGGCCCGGGAGCTGGGCGTCACGCTCGCGATCGACGGACCGGCGACGGCGCCCGTCGACGCCGACCCCGAACGGCTCGGGCAGATCGTCGCGAACCTTGTCGAGAACGCGTTGAAGTACGCGGACGGACGGGTCACGGTCGGCGTGTCGTCGGAGAACGGGGCGCTGGAGCTGCGGGTGGACGACGACGGTCCCGGCATCGACCCCGCCGACCTGCCCCACGTCTTCGAACGGCTGTACACGTCCCGGACCGCTCCGGGACGCAAGGTCGGCACCGGTCTCGGCCTTGCCATCGTGCACGAGCTCTCGGCCGCGATGGGCGGCACCACCGACGTGCGCGCCCTCGACGGTCAGGGAACCAGGTTCGTGGTCACGATCCCTGCCAATCCCTGATCATTCCGGCTCTCGGGACGAGAGCATGCGGGCCGTCGCGCGGTAGGCGCCCAGCGCGATCGAGAAGGCGCGGTCGCCGAGACAGGACGCCGCCCACAGGGGCCAACGGCGCATACGGGAGCGATGGACCCTCACCGCTTGGCGCATGGCGGGGCGAGCGCGATCGAGATCTTCATCGCGTTCGTACGCCCGCGCGATGCCGAACCACCAATCCCCGTGCATCGCCGGCGCGGCCACGATGTCGTCGTGATACTTGCGGAGCAGATACTCGTAGATCGGGCCCTTCGGCTGTGCTGTGAGCCCCTCGCTGCTTCGGTGGATGCGCACGAGGGGTTCCGGCTCGAAGTCGAGGGTCGCCGTCCTGAGCAACCGGACGCAGAAGTCGCGATCTTCGACACCGCGCAGGTCCTCGTCGAACCGGACGGCGGCCGCCACCTCCCGTTTCAGCAACAGGGTGGAGATGTGCACACCGGATTGAAAGCCGAGGAGCGCGCGATCGTCGGCTCCTTCGAGGTACGGCCGCCGCCGAACGGTTGTCCCACGCTCGACGATCTCGAGACCGGCTTCGATGCCCCCGATCTCCGGCGGCGCGTGCTCGATCGCGGCGGTGAGCCGTGAAAGGCACTCGGGCATCAGTTCGTCATCCGAGTGCAAGAAGAGCACGTGCCGGCCAACCGCGCGATCGAGGCCCGTGTTCTGCGCCGCCGCGACACCCCCGTTGACGTGGCGCTGCACGTACCGGATTCGGGGATCCTCCAGATCCTCGATGAGGACTCTCGTATCGTCCGTCGACGCATCGTCGACCACGAGCAGTTCCCAGTCGTCGAGGGACTGGCGCTGGACGCTGGCGACGGCTCGCAACACCAGCTCGGCTCGGTTGTACGTCGGTATCACGACCGACGTGCTCGCCTCGGATGCCACCCGACCTCCGAGTTCGCCGCTTCCTGGCTGTCCTATCGTGCGGGCCATGCCTGGCCCGACCCGCGTGCTCGTCGTCGGCTTCGATGCCGCGGACCGAACCCTAGCGATACACCTCGCCGGCAAGGGTCGGATGCCGACGCTGCGCAAGCTCCTTGACGAGGGTCGCAGTGTCGATGTCGACAGTCCGTACGGCCTGTTCGTCGGGGCGGTGTGGCCTACATTCCAAACCGGCGTCAACGCGGGCCGGCATGGGAGGTACTGCTTCGGGCAACTCGTGCCGGGGACGTACCACGTCCGCCGCACCGCCGGGAGCTACCCGCAGCAGCCGTTCTGGTCGACGATCAACGACGCAGGTCGCCGTCTGGCGGTGATCGACGTGCCACATTGCCCGTGGCCAGAGCCGGACCTCAACGGACTGCAGGTCGTCGACTGGATCCGACACGACCCGAACGTCGGGTTCCTGACAACGCCCACGACACTCGCAGACGAGATCATGACCCGGTTCGGCACTCGATTCCACGATCTCTGCGACGACTACGCGCGTCGCGGCGCACACGGCGAGCTGCGCGACGACCTCCTCGACAGCATCTCGCGTAAGACAGAGTTCTGCGAGGCGCATCTGGCCGAAGGTGGCTGGGACGTGTTCCTCGCCGTGTTCAGCCCGAGTCACTGCGCCGGTCATCATTTCTGGGCCCTGCACGATGCCGATCATCCAAAACACGATCCCGACACGGCAGATCTCTTGGGGGACCCGATCGTCGACGTGTATGAGGCGCAGGACGCCGCACTCGGCCGATTGCTCGACGTCGTGGGCGGCAACACGCTCGTGATGCTGCTCCTCAGCCACGGTATGGGCCCCCACTACGACGCCACGTTCCTCCTCGGCCAGATGCTCCGGCGGATCGCGAAGCGGTCCTCGATCTCACGCGCAGCGCTGATTCGGCAACGAGCCCATCGAGTGGCGGGCCGACTGACCAACCGGCCTCGGGGCCGAGAGCCCGGCTCGTTCATGTGGTACGTGGACGGCGGTCGCCGGTTCTTCGCGATTCCCAACAACGACGTGTGCGGCGCAATCCGCATCAACGTTCGTGGTCGGGAGCCCGCCGGGCATGTCGCGCCAGGGCGGGAGTTCGATCAGACCTGCGACATGCTCGAGAGCGAGCTGGCGACGTGGACGAACCTCGAGACCGGTGAACCGCTGGTCCAACGCGTGGTGCGCGTCGAGACCTGCTACGACGGTCCGGCTCGGGACAGATTGCCCGACCTGCTCGTCGAATGGAACCGCACCGCACCGATTCGCAGCATCGGCGCGCCGCGCTACGGGCGGATCGATCAGGAGTACGTGGGGGTCCGTACGGGTGACCACGTCCCCGGCGGTCTGCTCGTCGCGCGCGGGCCGGGGATTCAGCCCGGACGCCGGACCGACGGGATCTCGATGGTCGACCTCGCGCCGACGATCGCGGCGGCAGTCGAGGTCGACCTCCCGGGCGTCGACGGGACCACCCAATACGATCTCATCGGATCTCTGATGCGTGCGTAGGGAGACCTAGAAGCCCCCGCGAGAGATCGAGCTTCGCCGTCTGCTTGTCCATCACGCGCGGGCGCGGCGGCGGCCGCCCAGGGCGTACCAGACGTTGGCGGCGACCAGCCAGGATGCGTTGATCGCGACGGCGCGGCGGTCGCCTTTGAGCGCCCAGCCGGCCACGATCGCCGCCACCGCGAGATCGTGGGCGACGAGCCACTTCATCCGTCGCTCGCGCACGACGGGCACGAACCGCAGGATCACGACGATCGAGGTCGGGTAGCCGAACGCGAACAGCGCCGTCGCCGCCGCGTCGGTGCTCACGGGGATGTGCGCAGCGCCTCGACGACCGCGTGGCCGGCGCCTCCGTCCCAGCGCAGCTCGACCTCGGCGGCTGGTTCGACTTCGCGGCGCACGTAGCCGAGCGCGGCGGCGGGCACGTCGGCGGCGGCGACGGTGCTCGTCACGGTTCCCACGACCTTGTCGCCGGCCACGATCTCCGCGCCCCGTGGCGGGCGGCCGTCTTCGATCGCGGTGAGTCGCCGGAGGTACCGGTTCACCCGCCCGCGCGTGTCGATGCGGCACACGAGCTCCTGGCCGAGGAAGCAGCCCTTCGAGAACGAGACCGCATCGAGCTCCAGGAACGCCTCCTGCGGGATCGTCTTCTCGTCCAGGTCGTATCCCTGCCGGGGCACGCCCACCTCGATGCGCAGTGCCTCGTACGCCGCGGTGCTGCACACCTGAACGTCCGCGGCGGAGAGCAGACTCGCGGCCTTGGCGACGGTCGCGCCGGGACCGACGAGGTCGAACCCGTTGCCACCCGGCCATGGCGCGCGCACGACGACCGCGTCCTCGAACGGGACGTGCGCATGAGGCGCGGCCGGCACC
>DASYQJ010000241.1:0-4960 GCA_036005605.1 Acidimicrobiia bacterium | reverse complement strand
GTCTATCGGGTGCCGTGGGAAGACTCGTCGGATGGGAACGCCGACGAGGGGCTCTCGCCGGGCCCGGTTGGCGAATATCTCGAGGTAGTGGACTTCGATCCGGCGAGCGGGTACTTCTACGCGCCCGTCGACCTCGACCATCCCTATCTCCTCGCGCAGGACGGACTGCCGCCCTCCGAGGGCGACCCCCAGTTCCATCAGCAGATGGTCTACGCGGTCGCGATGACGACGATTCGCAACTTCGAGCACGCGCTGGGCAGGCGCGCCCTGTGGGCGCCGCGCGAAGTCACCGGCGGCACACGCCGCTACGAGTGCGTCCGCCGCCTGCGTATCTACCCGCACGCTCTGCGCGAAGCCAACGCCTACTACAGTCCCAGCAAGAAGGCCCTCGTGTTCGGGTACTTCCCGGCGTCGTCCGATCAACCGGGTCGGCACCTGCCGGGCGGGCTCGTGTTCACGTGCCTCTCGCACGACATCGTCGCGCACGAGACGACCCACGCCCTGCTCGACGGCATGCACGGCCGGTTCATCGAGCCGAGTCACCGGGACGCGCTCGCGTTCCACGAGGCGTTTGCCGACATCGTCGCCCTCTTCCAGCACTTCAGCAACCCAGACGTCCTGCGCCACCAGGTCGCCCGGACGCGGGGCGACCTCGCGTCCCAGAACCTGCTCGGCGAGCTCGCGCAACAGTTCGGCGAGTCGATCGGGAATTACGGCGCGCTCCGCAGCGCCATCGGCAGGCGCGACCCGAAGACGGACGTATGGGAGCCGCTCAAGCCCAACCCCGACGACTACCAGACGACGACCGAGCCACACGAGCGCGGCGCGATCCTCGTCGCGGCGGTGTTCGACGCCTTCCTGGCCATCTACAAGCGGCGCGTCGCCGATCTCCTGCGGATCGCGACGAGCGGCACTGGCGTCCTTCCTGCCGGCGACCTTCACCCGGACCTCGTCAACCGGCTCGCTTCGGAAGCCGCCAAGTCCGCGCAGCACGTGCTCAACCTATGCGTCCGCGCGCTCGACTATTGTCCGCCGGTGGACGTCAACTTCGGCGATTACCTCCGCGCCATCATCACAAGCGACGTCGATCTCGTGCCCGACGACGACCTCGGATACCGCATCGCCGTGGTGGAAGCGTTCCGGCGGCGGGGAATCTATCCGCGAGACGTGCGCACCCTCTCGGTCGAAAGCCTCCGCTGGCCGAGCACCGAAAGGGTCGAGGGCTTCTTCGGCCCCCTCGCCGACTGGCTCCGCCGCGAGATGGCGAAGTTCGTGTACTACGAGAGCAGGGAGCGCATTTACGAGGAGACGGAGCGACTCGCCGCCGCGTTGCACGAATGGATCGCCGACGAAGGGCACCATGCACTGACGCGACTCGGCAAAGACGCGGGCATCAGGTTCGACCTCGGCCTCGAGGGCCTGCGGCCGGATGATCGCCGCCCCGGTGTCCCTACGTTCCAGGTGCACGCCCTGCGGCCCGCACGCCGCGTCGGGCCCGACGGCGACTCGCTCAATCAGCTCATCATCTCGATCATTCAGAGCCGCGACATCACGGTCGAGCCACCCGACGCCAAGGCGTTCGAGTTCAAGTTCCGCGGTGGTTGCACCTTCATTCTGGACCTCGACAGCATGCGCCTTCGCTACGCCATCGCCAAGGACATCGGCGACCCGGACCGCCTCGACCGACAGAAGCAGTACCGGACCGGGCTTGTGACCGAGGGCTCGCCGGCCGCCACCTACTTTCGACATTTCAGGGCCGATGACGAACCGCTGGCGCTCCTGCACCGCAAGGTGGACTACGGGAGGCCGTGACCATGGCCAAGAGAGAAGTCAGCATCCGGATGTACCGGCAGGGGCTGGGCGACTGCTTCGTGCTCACCTTCCCGCGCCAGTCGAAGCCATTCCACATGCTCGTCGACTGCGGCGCGCTCAACAGCCAACACTACAACTCCGCCGACATGGTACGGATCGTGAGCGAGATCCGCACCTTCACGAAGGACCGCCTCGACGTCGTGGCCGCCACGCACGAGCACTTTGACCACACCTCGGGCTTCGTGCAGGCGCAGGGCGAGTTCGATGAGATCGACGTCGCCAACGTCTGGGTCGCGTGGACCGAGAACCCCGAGAGCGAGGCCGCGAAGCTTCTCAAGAAGGAGTTCAAGAAGGGGAAGGAGGCGGTCGAGGCGGCCCTCACCCGGATCGCGGCCCCACCCGGCACCCCGCTCGCGCGCTACAAGGACGCCATCGGGGCGCTGCTCGAGTTCTCGGGGGGCCTCGGCGCCGCCGCGGGGAACGCCGCCGCCGCGTGGCAGTACATCCTTCGCAAAGCCCCGAACGTGTATTGCGACCCGAAGAGACCCCCGCTCGAGCTCAACGGCGTAGAGGGCGTGCGCGTCTACATCCTGGGTCCACCCGAGGACCCGGCCTACGTGAGGCGAAAGCTTTCGAAGAAGGAGACCTACGACGAAGGCCACCCGAGCTTCGCACCGTTCGCGGGCTTCGTCGCCGCGGCCGCCGGCGCTGCTGGCGACGATACCCAGGCGGGTGAGCGCACTCTCCCTTTTGGGAAGCGTTACCGCATCAATCCCGACACCGCGAAGCAGGAGAAGTTCTTCCAGGAGCGCTACGGCTTCGAAGACGACGACAGCGCGTGGAGGCGGATCGACGACGACTGGCTCAGCCTCACGGGCGAGCTCGCGCTTCACCTCGACAGCTATACGAACAACACGTGCCTCGCCCTCGCCATCGAGCTCGGCGACGCCGGGCCGGTGCTCCTGTTTCCCGGGGACGCGCAGGTCGGCAACTGGCTCTCCTGGCAAGACCTCAAGTGGACCGTGAAGGGAGCCGACGGCGAGAAGCGGGACGTCACGGCCACTGACCTGCTCTCGAGGACCGTGCTCTACAAGGTCGGGCACCATGGAAGCCACAATGCGACGATGCGGGGGAAGGGACTCGAGCTGATGGAGAGCCCGGATCTCGTGGCCATGATCCCCGTGCACCGGCCAACGGCCCGGGACCAGGACTGGGAGTTCCCCTATCCGCCGCTCTGGAAGCGCCTCAAGGAAAAGGCGCGCGGGCGCGTCCTTCTCGCCGATGCTCCGGACATCACCGAGATCGAGGGGGAGATCGCGGCCGAGCTCTCCCCCAAGGAACTGGAGCGATTCAAGAAGTCGACCGCGTTCGAGCCGTCCTACGTCGAGTACCGCATCGCCTACTAGGGACCAGGCGCGCACCGAGGACGTCGCCGGCTCTCGAGCTCGTGCTTGCTGAGCACCGCGTAGCGCTCGAACATCGCCGTCACCTCGGGGTTGCCGAGTATGGGCCGGACGTCGACGGCCGTGTGGAGGTTGGCGAGGCCCTGCGGGTGCTCACGCCGCTCGCGATATCGCTCCGACGGTCGATGGCGATCACGTTGACTGTGTCGCAGTAGTCCTCGGCCTACGCGGCCCCCTGGGCGTCCTGGCTCGGCGCGCGGACCCGTTCCTGGAGCCGCCGGTGGCGACGGCGACGCCGTGGCCCGACCTTCCGCTCAGGGGGCGGCTCTTGACGGTTGCCGGCCGACGGCCGAGAATGTTGAAGATCTCAACACTCGGGCTTCCCAGGGGAATTAGACATGGCGACCATGAACTTCAGCGTCCCCGATGACGTGCGCGCCGCCTTCAACAAGGCGTTCGCCGGGACCAACAAGAGCGCATTGCTGACAGAACTCATGCGTCAGGCGGTGGAAGATCGCCAGCGTGAGAAGCGGCGAGCGCGTGCCATCTCGCGACTGCTCGAGTTGCGTCGGCGCCTCAGGCCGGTCAGCAATCGCCAGATCGCGAGAGCGAGGCGGAGCCAGCGTCCGTGACGGCGCTGGCCGTGGACACTAGCGTCGTACTGAAGTGGATCTTCCCCCACCGCGACGGCGAAGCCCATGTGGGACAGGCGCTGGCAGTTCTCGAGCACATCAGGCGGGGCCGGGTGTCCGTGCTTCAGCCTCCGCACTGGCTGGCTGAGGTTGCGGCGGTGGTGTCGCGCCTCGAGCCGCAAAGGGCACATGAAGTGATCAGCCTCCTCCACGCGATGGAGTTCCCCGTGTCGGACGGGCTCGAGGTCTACCAGCGAGCGTGCGAGCTGGCGGTTGCGCTGAGGCAGCACGTCTTCGACACCCTCTATCACGCCGTGGCGCTTTCGCGACTGGATGGCGTGCTCTTGACCGCGGACGAACAGTACTATCACCGCGCCGTCAAGACTGGTCGGGTAACCCTGCTCAGCAACTACCGATAGCCTAGGCTCCTCGAACCCGACGACGTCTTTCGCGACGAGGCGTTGCCCCCCGGCGAGCCCGTACAGGGCGCTCGGGAACGTCCTCGTGATGCCGCACGTAGCGGGTATCGCTACGTGGCAGGAGGGGCGGGGCCGCGATCGCCGATCCCGGCGGTCGCGGGCCCACGGCGGAACCTACTTGATGAAGAGCATCTCCTGGTAGGTGGCCAGCGGCCAGAGGTCGTCGGCCACGAGGCCCTCGAGCTCGTCGGCGGTCTTCCGCAGCGTCAGCATCGCGGGACAGATCGCGTCGCAGGCGTGCTTGGCGTGGCCGAGCGTATTGGCGAAGCCGTGCCTGGCCATCGTCGCCTCGAGCGCGGCGATGCCGTCCTGCAGCTCGGCCACGAGGGCCGTGATCTTGTCGAGCATCAGCGTGTCGAATTTGTAGCCGATGGCTTTCAGGCTGACGCAGGTGGCGGCGAGCTGGCCCTGATAGCGCATGGCCGCCGGGAAGATGATGGTGCGCGCCATCTCGATGGCCGTGCGCGCCTCGGTGGCGACGCTCTTGACGTACTGCTCGAGGTACACCTACTGCCGGCTCTCGAGCTCGCGCTTGCTGAGCACGCCGTAGCGCTCGAACATGGCGATCACCTCGGGGTCGCCGAGGATGGGCAGGACGTCGACGGTCGTGCGGAGGTTGGCGAGGCCTCGCTTC
>DASYQJ010000240.1:0-10936 GCA_036005605.1 Acidimicrobiia bacterium | reverse complement strand
GAGAGCGAGAACATGATGGTCACGAACATGGCGATGGACGAGCTGCACGGCGGCTCCGGGCTGGGCCAGGCGGTCGGCAACACCGTCGACATGATCGTGACGCTCGGGCGCCTGCTGATGGGTGGCGTGTGCGAGCGGTTCGCACGGCTGCGGTTCTTGTTCCTCGAGTCCGGCGGGGGATGGATCCCCACCCAGCTCGAGCGGATGGACGAGCAGGTGAAGGCGTTCCCGCTCGAGAGGCGCTGGCTCAGCCACATGCCGAGCGAGTACTTCCGCCGCCAGTGCTGGGCCGGCTTCGAGCCCGAGGAATGGAACCTCGCCGCGTGCGCCGAGTGGTTGGGTCCGGATCGCGTGCTGTGGGCGTCGGACTACCCGCACCCGGAGTTCCACCCCGAAGTCGTGAAGGAGCTGCGCGAGGCGATCGCGCCCCTCCCGGACGCCGCGCAATGCAAGATCCTGGGCGAGAACGCGATCGCCGCCTACAAGCTGCCGCTGTGAGCGACGACCTCGATCTCGCGCGCATGCGGCGCGAGCGGCACCGCAAGGTCGTCGACGCGCTGGATGCGCAGGGCCTCGCCGCGGCCGTGTTGCTCGGCCAGCCCGCCCTTACCTACGCGGTTGGGGCGCGCGCCCCTGCCGCCGACGTCGCCCGCGCCGCCCACCAGCGGATGATCGCGATCGTCACGGCCGATGGCGACGCGCCGCATCTCTACACGGCGTTCCCGGAGGGCGTCCCCTCGGAGCTCCCGGCCGACCATGCGCACGCGGCGCTGCCGGTCGAATGGCCCGAGGGCGCGGAGGCGTTGGTCGAGGTGTTGCCGGACGGGCCGATCGCGCTCGACGAGTACACGATGCCGCTGCACGCCGCCCTGCACGGGCGCGAGGTCGCGGACGCGTCGGCGCTCCTGAGCACGTGCAAGATCGTCAAGACCGCCGACGAGCTCGAGTGCATTCGCCGCGCGCAGGCGATCAACGAGGAAGCCCTCCTCGCGGTCGAGCCGCTCGTCGCGCCCGGCGTCAGCGGTATCGAGCTGTCCGGAGTGTTCCTACGCCGCATCTTCGAGCTGGGTGCGAGCGCGAACACGGTCGACCCCATCTGGCAGGTGATGCCGCGACGGGTCGCCGACGGCCCGTACTCCGCTACCAGCGATGTCGTGTTCCCGACGCCGACGACCAACCGACAGTTCGCGGCGGGCGACGTGATCTGGGTCGACACCGGCATCGACTACGAGGGCTACGCGTCGGACTTCGGTTGCACGTTCGTCGTCGGCGGGCCCGAGACGCGCCACTTCGACCAGGCGGCGCGCTGGCGCGAGATCGTCGACCGCGCCCTCGACGTCCTCAAGCCAGGTGCGACCGCCGGGGACCTCGTGCGCGCCGCGACGACGGACGAGGGGCGTCGGCCGTGGCTCCCGCACCTGTACCTCGCCCACGGCATCGGCACGAACAGCGCCGAGATGCCCCTGGTCGGGACCGACCTCGGCGACGAATTCGACGACGCACTCGTGCTCGCGCCCGGCATGGTGCTCGTGTTCGAGCCGATCGCGTGGGACGACGGGAATGCGGGCTTCCGGGCCGAGGAGATCGTCGCCGTCACCGACGACGGGTACGAGCGGCTGAGCGCGCGGGACGGGGGACCGCGTGGCTGAGGGGCTCGCTCAGGCGCTCGACGAGATGGCACGGCAGGACGTCGACGTGCTCGTGCTCGGACGTGAAGGCAACGCCCGGTTCGTGTCCGAGGCGACGCGCCTCTGGCTCGCCGGGACGCGCCCGTTCGCGCCCGGCTGCGTCGTCGTACGCGAGACCGGAGCCGTCCACCTGCTGAGCGTCACCGACTTCGGCGTGCCAGCCGAGATCCCGCCCGCGCGCCTGTACCCGATGAGCTGGAACCCCGCCAACATCATGGGCGCGGTCGCCGCCATCCCCGGGGTCTCGGGCGCGCAGCGGATCGCCGCCGACGGCCTCACCCCGCTGTTCGAGCAGCTGTTCACGGCGACGTTTCCGAACGCGCAGCTCGCCGACGGCGAGGCCGTGATGCGGGCGGCGCGCCGGGTCAAGAGCGCGGCGGCGATCGAGCGCATCCGCGCCGCGATCTCCGTCGCCGAAGGCGCGCTCGGAGCCGCCGTCGAAGCGCTGCGGCCCGGCGTGCGCGAGGTGGAGCTGAAGGGCGTGTTCGAGGAGCGCATGTGCCGGCTCGGCACGACCACGCCCGCGTTCGAAGGCGCGTTCTGCGTCGTCGACGGCGACCGACGCATCCGGCGTCTCGTCTCCGAGCGCGTGATCGCCGCCGGCGACCTCGTCGCCATGAGCGCGGGTGTGCTGCTCGACGGGTGGGAAGGGTCTCTGGCGCGCACCCGACCGTGCGGTGGGCCGACGGCGGACCAGCGGGATCGAGGGTCTCGCTGGCGGGGCGAGTGGACGCAGCTGGTCGACCGGTGCCGCTCCGGCGTGCTTGTCGGCGACCTCAGAGCGACGGCGGGCGCGTCCCTCCGCGGGGTCGGCCTCGGCTACGAGGGGCTCGAGGACGGCGCCGCGCTCGAGCCGGGGATGGTGATTCAGCTCGAGCTCGAGGCCAACGGCGTCCTCGGCGGCGACACGCTGCTCATCGGCGACGGCGGTGCTGACATGCTGACGGCCTTCCCGTACGGCGCGGCGGGGGAGTAGCTTCCGCACTCGCGTGCTCGCGAAGGCTCGCGAGTGGAGCAGGACCTGAGGAGGCTCGATGGCCGACGTCGAAGCGGAGCAAGGAGCGGGTGCCGGGGTCGTAGCGACCTGGCGGACGCCGCTGGAGACGACCGCGCTGATCCTGCTCGGCGCGCTCGGGTTCAGCATCGTCGGCGGGATCGTGAGCGCGGTGTTCACTCCCGGCGCCAGCGCCTGGCGGAAGCTGACGTTGCTCGGGTTCAACGTTGTCAGCATCTGGCACGTAGCGGTGCTCGCGATTGCGGTCGGGCTCGTCCTCGCGCTTCGCATCCCGTTCCCGCCTGACGCCCGCGGGGCATCGACGGTTCGGGCTGCGCTCCTGGGCGCGGCGGTCCTCGGCGCGGTGATCGCGTTGAGCGCGTTGATCGCCTGCATCGGCGCAATCGGTGACAACGAAGCCTTCGTCGGCTTCTCGTGGCCGGAGAAGATCGGCAACATCATGCAATGGCTCGGCGGTGCCGCGGTCGCCGGCGCGGTCGCGCTGCTCGCCGTGCGGAGCCAGGGCGTCGTGCCCGCCCCGGCGCGACCCGCTCCCGCACCCGCTCCGCCTCCGCCCGTCGCCGCGCCTGCGGCGGCGCCGGGAGCGCCGGGATGGGCCGCCGACCCGTACGGGCGTCACCAGTGGCGCTACTGGGACGGCAACCGTTGGACCGAGCAGGTTGCCGACGGCTCGACGCAGAGCACCGACCCGGCGCAGTAGATCGCGTCACGCCCGATTTGGAGCGGGTGACGAGAATCGAACTCGCGTCATCAGATTGGAAGTCTGAGGCTCTGCCATTGAGCTACACCCGCGCGGCCCCGGGACCGTAGTCAACGGGATCGGTCGGGGAGGGCGGATTCGAACCGCCGACCGCCTGCCCCCAAAGCAGGTGCGCTACCAGCTGCGCCACTCCCCGGCGCGCCCAAGCGTAGGCGCAACGGGAATTCTCACCGGGCTCACAGGTTGGCCTCAGGACCGGTTCAACGCCGACCCGCATGATGCTCCCGTGGACGATCTCGGCCGGCTGGGTGGCACGGCAACAGATGAGCTCGAACCGCCCACCACCGGGCTCGCCCACGCAACACCCCCATCCCCCCCAGCACCGGTCAGCCCTACCAGTCGCGCTCGTGAGCGAGTGGGACCCGTCCGCCGCATGCTGCTCGCGGCGTCGGCTGGGGGGTTGGCCGGTGCTCTCATCGCTTCGGGGGCGTTGGTCCTCACCGACGGCTCGAGCGGGTCGTCGTCGTCCTCGCAGCCGGCAGTGCCGGTGCAGGCGACGAGCTCGGCGCCGGCCGCCCAGGGCGATATCTCGGCGATCCTCGCCAAGGACGTGCCCGCAGTGGTCGCGATCACGACCGACGGCGGGCCGGTCCTCGGGCGTGGCGGAGGCGGTGGCGGTGCCGCGACCGGGTTCGTGATCGACCCCGCCGGGATCATCGTCACCAACGACCACGTCGTCGCAGACGCGCGCAGCATCAACGTGACGACGTCCGACGGCAAGAAGCTCTCCGCCCGGGTGCTGGGTCAGGACGCGTCCCACGATCTGGCCGTGCTCAAGGTCGACGGATCGAACCTGCCCGCGGTCGAGCTCGGGGACTCGGACAAGGTTCAGGTCGGCGACGATGTCGTCGCCATCGGCAACGCCCTCGATCTCGACGGCGGGCTGAGCGCCACGCGCGGCATCGTCTCCGGGCTGCATCGCGAGATCCCGACCCAGACCGGCGCGCAGCTCACGGGCTTGATCCAGACCGACGCCGCGATCAACCCGGGCAACTCCGGCGGTCCGCTGGTCGACGCCCAGGGTCGCGTCATCGGCATCAACACCGCGATCGCCAACCCGAGCACCGCGCAGAACGTCGGCTTCGTCATCCCGATCTCGCAGGCCAAGCCGATCATCGACAGGTTGCGCGGGGGCGAGTAGGCGGCTCGCCGCGTCGTCTTGTACGTCGTGGATTACCGTCGTCAGGGAACTCAGGTGGCTTCTCGATGGCTTCAGGCGTGAACGCTCCGGCACGGATCGTCGTGGTCGACGACGAGCCGTCGATCACCGACGCCGTCTCGACCGCGCTCGGGTACGAGGGCTTCGACGTGGCCCAGGTGCACGGTGGGCGCGAGGCGCTCGAGGTCGTCAGCGACCTGCGCCCGGATCTCGTGGTCCTCGACATCATGCTGCCCGACATCGACGGGGTGACACTCCTCAAACGGTTGCGCCAGGACGGCGTGAACGTTCCGGTGCTCTTCCTCACCGCCCGGGACGAACCGGCCGACCGGGTCGAAGGCCTGGTTGCCGGCGGCGACGACTACGTCACGAAGCCGTTCACGCTCGCGGAAGTCGTCGCGCGCGTGCACGCCATCCTCCGCCGCACCCGCGGCGAAGCCGGGGGCGACACCGCTCTGCGCTTCGCGGACCTCGTCATGGAGGAAGACACTCGCGAGGTCTGGCGTGGGAACGACCCCCTCCAGCTGACCGCGACCGAGTTCAATCTGCTGCGGTTCTTCATGCGCAACCCCAAACGAGTGCTCTCCAAGGCGCAGATCCTCGACGCGGTGTGGCACTACGACTTCGGCGGCAACCCCAATGTCGTCGAGACGTACGTGAGCTACCTGCGCAAGAAGCTCGACCGGCTCGGCCCTCCACTCATCCAGACGATCCGGCTCGTCGGCTACGCGTTGCGAGAACCGGAAGCTTGAGGCGGGCGCGGCCGTGAGGCTGTCGTTGCGGGCCCGCCTCCTCATCGCAGTCGCTGCCGTGGCGCTCGTCGGCCTCGTCGCTGCCGACGTCGCCACGTACACGGCGCTGCGGGCGTTCCTCGTCGACCGCGTCGACGAGAGCCTCACCGCCGCGCACACGCCGCTCATCCGCTCGCTCTTCGGCCCGCTGGATCGCAGTCCCGGCGGTGACGCGGGTGCGCTGGCGGCGGCGGCGCCCGGCGCCTACGTCGAGCTGCGCTCCCCGGACGGGACGACCATCGTGAGCAAATCGACCCGGGGCGAGTTCACGACGACGCGGCCGCGCCTCCCGGAACAAGTGTCGGGGCTCGGTTCGAGCCGCGATGAGAGCGCAACCTTTTTCACGGTCGACTCCGCACACGGCAACAACGGGGAATTCCGCGTCCGCGCCGAGCGGCTGGCGGACGACTCGTTGCTGATGGTCGCGCTGCCGCTCGACGACGTGAACTCGACGCTGCACCGGTTGCTCTTGACCGAGATCTTCGTGACCGTCGCCGTACTTTTCGTCGCGGTCGGGCTCGGCCTCTGGCTGGTGCGAGTCGGGCTGCGGCCCCTCCGCAACATCGAGGGCACCGCGGCGAACATCGCCGGCGGGGAGCTGAGCCTGCGCGTCGAGCAAGCCGACGATCGCACCGAAGTCGGCCGGCTCGGCATGGCGTTGAACACGATGCTGGAGCGCATCGAAGACGCCTTCGCCAAGCAGCAGGCATCGGAGGAACGCCTCCGGCGCTTCGTCGCCGACGCGTCGCACGAGCTGCGCACGCCGGTCAGCGCGGTGGGGGCGTACGCCGAGCTGTTCGAACGGGGCGCGCAGCAGCGGCCCGCGGACCTGGCCCGGGTGCTGCGGGGAGTGCGCGTCGAGACGTCGCGGATGCAGGCGCTCATCGAGGACCTCCTCCTCCTCACCCGCCTCGACGAGGGACGGCCGCTCGAGCGCCAGCCGGTGGAGCTGGTCGGTCTGGCGGGCGAGGCGGCCGAGGCAGCGCAGACGATCAGCGGCGACTGGCCCCTGTCGATCGAGGCGGACGAGCCGGTCGAGGTGACGGGGGATCGGATGCGGCTCCGCGAGATCCTCGACAACCTGCTCGCCAACGTGCGGACCCACACGCCGCCGGGCACGCGAACCACGCTCCGGGTGCGTCAGGAAGGCGACGAGGCGCTCCTCGAGGTGGCCGACGAGGGGCCCGGGCTCGACGCCGAGGACGCCGCCCGCGTGTTCGAGCGCTTCTACCGCGCCGACCCGTCGCGCGCCCGGGACCGGGGCGGGACCGGGCTCGGGCTGGCGGTAGTCGCGGCCCTCGTCGAGGCGCACGGCGGCCGGGTCGAGGTCGACGCCACGCCGGGGGCCGGCGCCACGTTCCGCGTTCGACTGCCGGTGTCGCCGGTCAGCGCGGCGGAGCCTGCTCGACCGTGAGGCCGACCTCCTGGCCGTGGGAGAGCTCCAGGTTGTTGCCGTCGGGGTCGGTGATGAACGCCCAGTAGCCGACGGGCGGACCGGAGTCGTGCGGGCCGAGCACGGTGCGGCCCTCGCCCCGGGCGAGCTCGCAGCGTTGCTCCACTTCCTCGCGACTTTCGCAGCCGACTCCGAGGTGCGAGAAGCCCGTGAGCCCGCCGCCGGCGCCGTGCTCGATCAGCACGACGACGAAGGGCCGGGTGCGGTCGCTCACCCACACGACCTCGTCGCCCGTCTGCTCGTCGCGGCGGCGGTGCACGACGTCCATGTCGGCGAACCGCCGGTAGAAGTCGAGGCTGGCTTCGACGTCGGTGACGGGGAGCGCCACGTGCGTGAGCCCGCGGTCTACGTCCATCGCGTTCCGCAGCGTAGGGGAGCCCGAGCCCCTCCCAGGGAAGTCAACCGAACCCGCGAAACGCCGCTGTACACTCGCTCTCCCCATGTCCCCCGTGACAACGTCGGTCGAGGAGCTTCCCGAGAACAAGGTCAAGCTCCACGTGTCGATCCCCGCCTCCGAGTTCGAGCGGGCGATCGACGCCGCGTTCCGCAAGCTCGCCGGCGAGGTGAAGATCCCGGGCTTCCGTCCCGGCAAGGCGCCCCGGCAGCTCCTCGAGGCCCGCCTCGGCTCCGACGTCGCCCGAGACCAGGCGCTCCGTGACTCGCTGCCCACCTACTACGCCGACGCCGTCCAGTCGGAGGAGCTCGACACGATCGCCGCGCCGGACATCGACATCACCGCCGGGGAGGACAGCGGCGATGTCGAGTTCGATGCCGTCGTCGAGGTCCGCCCGGTGGTCGAGTTGCAGGACTACCTGGGGCTCCGGATCGAGGTCCCGACGCCGGCGGCCACCGACGAGGTCGTCGACACGCAGCTCGACGCGCTGCGCGACCGGTTCGCCGACCTCGAGGATTCGTCCCGCCCTCTGGCCCAAGGCGACTTCGCGCAGATCGACATCAAGGGCTACGTGCACGACGAGGCGATCGACGCTCTCACCGCCACCGACTATCTCTACGAGGTCGGCTCCGGCCTGCTCGTCCCGAAGCTCGACGAGGAGCTGACCGGGAAGCGTCCCGGCGACATCTTGAAGTTCAACGACACGCTGCCCGAGCGCTTCGGCGAGCGCGCCGGGGAAGACGTCTCCTTCCAGGTGTTGATCAAGGAGACGAAGCGCAAGGTCCTGCCCGAGGTCACCGACGAGTGGGCGTCGGAGGTGAGCGAGTTCGACACCGTCGACGGGCTGCGCGCCGACATCCGCAAGCGCCTCGAGCTCGTCAACACCGTGCAGGCGCAGGTTGCCGCGCGCGACAAGGTGCTCGACGCCGCCGCCGACCTCGTCACGATCGACCTGTCCGACGCGTTGGTACAGAGCGAGATGGAGCAACGCCTCCACGACATCGCGCATCGCCTCGAGGCGCAAGGCGTGACGATCCAGCAGTACCTGGAAGCGACGGGCATGGAGGAACAGGCCTTCGTCCAGCAGGTGCGCGAAGCGGCCGAGCGCGGCGTACGCGCCGACCTCGCGCTGCGCGCCGTCGCGGCGCAGGAGGACATTGTCGCAACCGACGAGGAGCTCGACGACGAGGTCGAACGATTGGCCGAGCGCCTGGAGGAGAAACCCAAGAAGGTCCGGCGCGATCTTGAACGCAGGGGCATCCTGGAGGCGGTACGCTCGGATATCGCCAGAGGGAAGACGCTCCGGTACCTCGTCGACCACGCCGAAGTCGTCGACGAAGCGGGGAGCCCGCTGGACCTGACGGTTCCGGAGGGGGAGCCGGCAGTCTCCGACCAGCAAACATCCGAGGACGAAGCACCCGAGGACCAGGCATCCAAGGACCAGGCATCCAAGGTGCAGACAGAGGAGCCCCAGGCGTGAGCGAAGTCGAGCCCATCCGCAACTACCTCGTCCCCACCGTCATCGAGCAGACGAACCGCGGCGAGCGCGCGTTCGACATCTACTCGCGGCTGCTGAAGGAACGCATCATCTTCCTCGGCACGCCCATCGACGACACGATCTCGAACCTGATGATCGCTCAGTTGCTGCACCTCGAGAGCGAAGATCCCGACAAGGACATCTCGGTGTACGTCAACTCGCCGGGCGGCGAGATCACGGCGCTGTTCGCGATCTACGACACCATGCAGTACATCAAGCCCGACGTGCAGACGATCTGCGTCGGGCAGGCCGCATCGGCCGCCGCGGTGCTCCTCACCGCGGGGGCAAAAGGGAAGCGGTTCGCGCTGCCGCACGCCCGCATCCTCATCCACCAGCCGCACGGTGGCGCGTCCGGCCAGGCCGTCGACATCGAGATCCAGGCCAAGGAGATCATCCGGATGCGCGAGCTGCTCGACGAGATCATGGCCCACCACACCGGCCAGCCCGTCGAGAAGGTCGCCCACGACACCGACCGCGACTTCATCATGAGCGCGGTCGAGGCGCAGGACTACGGAATCGTCGACGAAGTGATCAGCAACCGGGAGCTCGCGTCGGTGGCTACTGCCGCCGGAGTGAGCTAGGGCGTCGCCGGACCGGCGGGGGAGCGAGGAGACGTCGTGGCGAAGTTCGGTGACGGTGGCGACCTGCTGAAGTGCTCGTTCTGCGGGAAGAGCCAGAAGCAGGTCAAGAAGCTCATCGCCGGTCCCGGCGTGTACATCTGCGACGAGTGCATCGATCTCTGCAACGAGATCATCGAGGAGGAGCTCTCGCAAAGCACCGAGGTCAAGTTCGACGATCTCCCCAAGCCCCGTGAGATCTACGAGTACCTGAACGACTACGTCATCGGGCAGGAGCAGGCCAAGAAGATCCTGTCGGTCGCCGTCTACAACCACTACAAGCGTGTGCAGGCCGGCGCGTATGGCGACCCCGACGTCGAGCTGCAGAAGAGCAACATCCTGCTCATCGGCCCGACCGGGTGCGGCAAGACGCTGCTCGCGCAGACCCTCGCCCGTCTGCTCAAGGTGCCGTTCGCGATCGCCGACGCCACTGCGTTGACGGAAGCCGGGTATGTGGGCGAGGACGTCGAGAACATCCTCCTCAAGCTCATCCAGGCCGCCGACTACGACGTCAAGAAGGCCGAGACCGGCATCATCTACATCGACGAGATCGACAAGATCGCCCGCAAGGCCGAGAACCCGTCGATCACGCGTGACGTGTCGGGCGAGGGCGTGCAGCAGGCGCTGCTGAAGATCCTCGAGGGGACGACCGCGTCGGTGCCTCCGCAAGGAGGGCGCAAGCACCCGCACCAGGAGTTCATCCAGATCGACACGACGAACATCCTGTTCATCTGCGGCGGCGCGTTCGCCGGCATCGACAAGATCATCGAGAGCCGCGTCGGCAACCACGGGGTCGGCTTCGGTGCCGACATCCGCAAGGCGGGCGAGAAGGATCTCGGCATGATCCTCGCCGGGGTGCTCCCCGAGGACCTCCTGAAGTTCGGGTTGATCCCCGAGTTCGTCGGCCGGCTGCCGGTGATCGGCGCCGTGCACAGCCTCGACCAGGAGGCGCTGATCCGAATCCTGGTCGAGCCGAAGAACGCGCTGCTCAAGCAGTACCAGAAGTTCTTCCAGTTCGACGACGTCGACCTCGTGTTCGCCGACGACGCGCTCGAAGCCGTCGGCGAGGAGGCGCTCAAACGCGGGACGGGCGCCCGCGGCTTGCGGGCGATCCTCGAGGAGGTGCTGCTCGAGGTGATGTACGACCTCCCGAGCCGCTCCGACATCGCGCAGTGCGTGATCGACCGCACGGTCGTGCTCGAGCGGGTCACCCCCACGCTCGTCACCACCGAGACCGGGACACGCCGCACCGCGTAGCCGCCCGCGCCCGTTCTCTCCGGGGCGGGATCGGGTGCTTCCGTAGACTGCGGGGATGAGTCGCGTCCCGGAGAAGCCGAGCCTCGACGGGCTCGAAGCGCGGTGGAGCGAGCGGTGGGAGACGGACGGCACGCACCGCTTCGACCGCACGAAGGCGCGGGACGAGATCTTCTCGATCGACACGCCACCGCCGACCGTCAGCGGGTCGCTCCACATGGGGTCGGTGTTCGGGTACGCGCAGACGGACTCGATCGTCCGGTACCGG
>DASYQJ010000239.1:0-15208 GCA_036005605.1 Acidimicrobiia bacterium | reverse complement strand
CGGATGCTCTTCAACATGAGCGAGGAGGACTTCGACCTCGTCGTCCGCGTCCACCTCAAGGGGCACTTCTGCATGTCGCGCCACGCCGCCTCCTACTGGCGCGACCGGTCGAAGGCCGCCGACGCCCCTGTGTACGGCCGCATCGTGAACACGACCTCGGAGGCGGCGCTCCTGGGCTCGCCCGGTCAGCCGAACTACGCGGCCGCCAAGGCCGGGATCATCAGCCTGACGATCGCGACCGCGAACAGCCTGGGCCGCTACGGCGTGACCGCCAACGCGATCGCGCCGCGCGCCCGCACCCGGATGACGGAGAGCCTCCCCGGCATCGGCGACGAGAGCGAGGGCGACTTCGACGAGTTCGCGCCCGAGAACGTGTCGCCGCTCGTCGCCTACCTGGCATCGCCGGCGGCGGCGAAGGTCTCGGGCCAGGTGTTCGTCGTGTTCGGGCGCATGATCGACGTCGTCGCCGGCCCGAGCGTCGACAGGCACTTCGACGTCGACGACGGCTGGACCCCGGAGCAGGTCGACGCCGCGCTCACCGGGTTCTACGACGCGCGTCAGCCCGTGCGCGACGGTTACCTGTACCGCGGGCCTCACCCGGCCTAGCCGCATGGACCAGTTCGAGGGTCGGGTAGCGGTGGTCACGGGCGCGGGGAGCGGGATCGGACGCGCCCTCGCCCGCCGCGCCGCCGGCGAGGGGATGCGCGTCGTCATCGCCGACGTGGAGGTCAACGCGCTCGAGGAGACCGCGGCCGAGGTCGAAACGGCAGGCGCCGAGGTGGTCGTGGCGCCGACGGACGTGTCCCGTCCGGGGCAGGTCGACGCCCTCGCCGGTCTCGCCTACGAGCGCTTCGGCGCCGTCCACCTGCTGTGCAACAACGCCGGTGTGTTCCAGGGCGGGATCACGTGGCAGCGCGAGCTCGCCGACTGGGAATGGGTCATGGGTGTCAACCTCTGGGGCGTCCTCCACGGCATCCGCGCATTCATCCCCCGCATGCTCGAGGGCGGTGACGAGGGCTACGTCGTCAACACGTCGTCCGTGGCGGGATTGATCACGGGCGCGTATTCGGCGCCGTACATCACCAGCAAGTTCGCCGTGCTCGCGCTCACCGAGTGCCTCGCCCACGACCTGCAAGCGCAAGGCGCGCCGATCGGTGTGTCGGTGCTCGTGCCCGGGATCGTCGACACGAAGATCGCGTACTCGGCGCGTAACCGACCCGACGAGCCGCCCAGCGAGGCGCAGGCCCCGGACGCCCACCTTGTCGAGCAGGCGCTGCGTGACCTGACCGAGAGCTCGGGACGTCCGCCGGACGACGTCGCAGGCCTCGTGTTCGACGCCGTCCGGAGCGGCCGCTTCTACGTCACGACGAGCGACGCCACCGCGGGCATGCTGCGCGAGCGCTACGACGCCGTCGTGGCCGGCGAGTTCCCGCCCATGTCCCGCTGGGATCTCCATCTCTGAACCGGGCGTAGGCTCCGCGTAAGACGCGAACGCGTGGAGGCCTCATGAAGATGCACAACCTCGGGAGCACCGGCGTCCGGGTGAGCGAGTACTGCCTCGGGGCGATGATGCTCGGCAAAATGGGCAATCCCGACCACGACGAGTGCGTCCGCATCGTGCACCGCGCGCTCGACGCCGGCGTGAACTTCATCGACACCGCGGACGTCTACTCGGGGGGTGAGTCGGAGGAGATCGTCGGCAAGGCGATCGCGGGGCGGCGCGACGACGTCGTGCTCGCGACCAAGGTGCACGCGCAGATGGGCAGCGATCCCAACATGCGCGGCAACTCGCGCCGCTGGATCCAGCGCGAGGTCGAAAACAGCCTGCGCCGGCTTGGCACCGACTGGATCGACCTGTATCAGGTGCACCGGCCCGACGAGGCCGCCGACGTCGACGACACGCTCGGCGCCCTGAGCGACCTGGTGCACCAGGGGAAGATCCGGTACGCGGGGTCGTCGACGTTCCCGGCCGAGTACATCGCGGAGGCGCAGTGGGTCGCGGAGCGCCGTGGCCGCGAACGGTTCCGGTGCGAGCAGCCGCCGTATTCGATCCTCGTGCGCGAGGTCGAGCGGTCGGTGCTCCCCACCTGCCAGCGGTACGGCATGGGTGTGATCCCGTGGAGCCCGCTCGCCGGCGGCTACCTCGCCGGCCGCTACCGCAAGGGTGCCGAGCTCCCGCCCGACTCCCGCATGGCGCGCCGCTTCGGCAGCCAGTTCGAGGACGAGCGCCAGCGGGCTGTGCACGAGCAGCGCGTCGACGTGGTGGAGGAGCTGCTGAAGGTGACGGCCGATGCCGGGATCACCATCACGCACTTGGCGATTGCGTTCGTGCTCGAGCACCCGGCGGTGACGTCGGCGATCATCGGGCCCCGCACGATGGAGCAGCTCGACGACCTGCTCGCCGGCGCCGACGTCCGCCTCGACGCCGACGTCCTGGACCGTATCGACGAGATCGTTCCCCCCGGCACGAGCATCTCCGGCGCCGACCCCTGGCAGCCGCGGGCCCTGACGGCTCGCAGCCGGCGCCGCCCACGCTGACGTCTCCCAAGATCGTCGCCGGTCCCCGCGCGCGGCGCGCAAGCCGTTACGCCGTCGGCGTAAACGTGACCGGCATGTGCTTGATGCCGTTGATGAAGTTGGAGCGGAGGCGCTGGACGTCACCGGCGAGCTCGATGTCGGGCAGCCGGTCGAGTACCTCCTCGAACATCACCCGGATCTCGAGCTTGGCCAGGTTGGCGCCAAGGCAGAAGTGCGGCCCGCCGCCGCCGAAGGCGACGTAGTCGTTGGGCGTGCGCGTGATGTCGAAGGTGTGCGCGTCGTCGAACACCTCTTCATCACGGTTGGCCGCGATGTACCAGAGGGCGATCTTGTCACCGGCGTGGATCGTCTGACCGCGCAGCTCGAAGTCCTCCGGCGCGGTGCGCCGCATGTACATGACAGGCGACGCGTAGCGCAGCATCTCGTCGATCGCGCCCGGCAGCAGCGAACGGTCGGCGGCGAGTTTCGCCCGCTGGTCGGGGTGCTCGAAGAGGAAGTGCATCCCGTTCGAGATGAGGTTGCGAGTGGTCTCGTTGCCGGCCACCGCCAGCAGCTGGAAGAACAGGTTGAACTCGGCGTCGGTGAGCCGGTTCCCCTCGACCTCGGCTTGCAACAGCGTGCTGATGATGTCGTCGCCAGGGTTGGCGCGCTTCGACTCGGCGAGCTCGATCGAGTACATGAACATCTCGGTGGCGGCGCCGATGGCCTCCTCGCGCGAGACGTTGTACTCCGGGTCCTCCGAACCGATGAGACGGTTGCTCCACTCGAAGATCTTGTGACGGTCCGACTGCGGCACGCCCATCATCTCCGCGATCACCTGGAGCGGGAGCTCGGCGGCGACATCGACCACGAAGTCGCACTCACCGCGGGCTGCGACCTCGTCGATGATCCCCTTCGTCGTCTCGCGGATTCGCTCGTCGAGGCGGCCGATCATCCGGGGGGTGAACCCCTTGTTCACGAGCAGCCGCAGCTTCGTGTGCTTGGGCGGGTCCATCATCAGCATCATCTGACGTTGGAGCTCGAGATCCTCGTTGGTCATGTCGTTGAGCGTGATGCCGCCCAGCTCGGACGAAGCGTGCGGGTAGTCCCGGCTGAGCTCGACGAGGTCGGCGTACTTGACGATGCACCAGAAGCCCTCGGTGTCGTCGGTGGAGGGATGGAACCAGACGGGGGCCTCGCGTCGCAGCACGTCGAACATCTGATGCGGGACGGAGGCGACGAAGTTGCCGGGATCGGCGAGGTTCACGTCCTCGAGGGTCATGGTCGTCATGGCGGGGACCTCCGGGGCCGGCAGAAAACTGGAACACGTTCTCGTCTTGGGGCAAGATAGCCCAGACGCAAGGGGGCGCGGCCACGGCGGCTTTGCCGACCGAGGCCGCAGAGCCGGAGCTTGCGACGGCGACCGGAGGCATTGATGCACGACCTGATCGTCCGAGGCGGCACGGTCGTCGACGGCACCGGCGCGCCGGCGGTCGCGGCCGACGTCGCGGTCGACGGCGGGCGCGTCACCCAGGTCGGCCGCATCGACGGCGACGCCGCCGAGGTGATCGACGCCACCGGCAAGCTCGTCACGCCCGGCTTCGTCGACGTGCACACGCACTACGACGGCCAGGTCACGTGGGACCCGCTATTGACGCCGTCGTCGTGGCACGGCGTCACCACGATCGTCATGGGCAACTGCGGCGTCGGCTTCGCTCCCGCCCGACCCGACAAGCACGACTGGATCATCGGCCTCATGGAGGGGGTCGAGGACATTCCCGGCGCCGCCCTTGCCGCCGGCATCCGCTGGGGCTGGGAGACGTTCCCGGAGTTCCTCGACTTCCTCGACGAGCAGCCGCTGGCACTCGACGTCGGCACGCAGGTGCCGCACGGCGCGGTGCGCGGCTACGTGATGGGGGAGCGCGGCGCGCGCAACGAGCCCGCCACGTCCGACGACACCGCGGCGATGGCCGCGATCGTGCGGGAGGGCATCGAAGCGGGCGCGCTCGGCGTGTCGACATCGCGCACCATCGCCCACCGCGCTATCGACGGCGAGCCCGTGCCCGGGACGTTCGCGGCCGAGGACGAGCTGTTCGCGCTGGGACGCGCGCTCGCCGAGATCGACGCGGGAGTGTTCGAGCTCGCTCCGGCCGGCGTGCTCGGCGAGGACCTCGCCGCCGCCGACCGCGAGATGGATTGGATGTTGCGGCTCGCGGCCGAGATCGACCGGCCCGTGACGTTCGCGATGATCCAGCACGACCAGGATCCCGACCAGTGGAAGCGGATGCCCGACCTCGCCCTCGAGGTCTACGACCGCGGGGTCCCGATCCGGCCCCAGGTCGCGGGCCGCCCGCTCGGCCTTCTGCTCGGCCTGCAGACGTTCCATCCGCTCCGCGACCGACCGAGCTACCAGGCGATCGACGGCCTGCCGCTCGACGAGAAGGTGGCGCGCCTCCGTGACCCCGCGGTGCGCGCCGCGATCCTCGCGGAGTCCCCGCAACCCGATGACGTCATGGCGTTCATCGGTCTCGGGCTCGACCGGATCTTTCCGATCGGCGAGCCACCCGACTACGAGCCGGCGCCGGACGAGAGCATCGCGGCGCGCGCCGAGCGCGAGGGCCGGGACCCGACGGATCTCCTCTACGACCTGCTGCTCGCGCACGACGGGCGCGAGCTCTTGCTGCGTCCGCTGCTCGGGTACAGCCGGTTCACGCACGATCCGATCCGAGAGATGGTCGAGAACCCGATGACCGCGCTCGGGCTCGGTGACGGCGGCGCGCACTGCGGCGCCATCTGCGACGCCAGCATCGAGACGTACATGCTGACGCACTGGGTGCGCGACCGCACCCGCGGCGAACGGCTTCCCCTCGAGCTCGTGGTCCGCAAGATGACGAGGGACACCGCCTCTCTGTACGGGCTCGGCGACCGGGGCGAGGTCACGCCGGGGAAGAAGGCGGACCTCAACGTGATCGACCTGGAGCGCCTGGAGCTGCGCCGGCCCGAGATGCACTACGACCTGCCCGGCGGCGCCCGCCGGCTGCTGCAACGCGCCGAGGGGTACGACGCGACCATCGTGAGCGGCGAGGTCGTACTGCGCGACGGCGAGGACACCGGCGCCCGCCCCGGCGCGCTCTTGCGCGGCGCCCGCTAACCGAGCGTCACGCCAGCTTGGGTCGGTCCTCGGGGCGGATGCCCCGGAGGCCGAACCACGCCAGCTCGGAGATCCAAGCGGCGAGCGCGTCGGGATCGTGCGACGCATCCGGGTCGGTGAGGGCGTGGCGACTCGTCGACTCGGCGATGCCGACGAGGGAATGCGCGAGGACACGCCGGTGCTCGGGGGTGGCGTCGATCTCGATGAGCTCGCTGATGGCGTCAGCGGCGGCGTGGAGGACCTCGTCGACGATGCGGGCGAACTCCGGATCGTTGCGAGCCGAAGCGCCGAACAACAGCCGGAACGCGGCCCGGTTGTTGATGACGAACCGGAAGTAGGCGCTGAAGCCCTCCTCCACGCGCTCGCGACCGGTCGTAGCACGACTCGTCGCCGTCGCCAGCTCGTCGAGCAGCTGTCGCCCGACGTCCGCGAGCAGCTCGACGAACAAGGCGCGCTTCGACGGGAAGTGCTGGTACAGCACCGGCTTGGTGACGCCGGCCGCGGTCGCGATGTCGTCCATCGCGGTCGCGTGGAAGCCGGTCGTCGCGAAGACGTCGCACGCGACATCGAGGAGTTGGCGTCGGCGCTGCTCAGCCGGGAGTCGCATCGCCATCGGCGTCACGTTACTCGCCAGTAAGTCAGCTGCTCTTCAGGGGCATCTCGTAACGGTCGGTGACGCCGAAGTTGTCGCGCCACTGCGCTTCGACCTCGGCCGCCTCGTCGGCGCTGAGAGGAAGGTCCGACGCGGTCGCGTACTCCCGCACCTCGTCGGTGGTCACGCACGTGGGCAGCACCGTGGTGAAACCGTCGATTGCAAGGATGCCCGCCACCGCGGCTTGGCCGATCGTGCGGCCGGTCTCGGCACCGTGCAGGAAGCCGAGGGCGTCGGCTTTGTCGAAGAGATCGAGGAGGTTCTCGCGCTTGCGGTGGGCGCGGTGGTCGTCGCCCTCGAACGAGGTGTCGCGGGTGACCTTGCCGGACAGCACGTCGGACGCGTGCGGCACGCGCGCGATCAGGCCGACACGTCCTTCGGTGACCGCCCCCTCGGCGGCGAACGTGCGTCCCGGCTCCTGCTCGAGCAGGTTGAATACCGTTTGCAGCGACACGATGGGGCGGTTGCGGAGGGCGTCGATGCCCTCGTCCACCCAACCGATCGCCGGTCCGAGCGCCACGCCGAGCTCGCGCACCTTGCCGTCGGCCTGCAGCCGCACCAGCTCGTCCCACAGCGCGTCGTCGTGGACGGGCTCGATGCGGACGTTGTGGAGCTGGAGCAGGTCGATGTGGTCACGATCGAGGCGGCGCAAGGACGCCTCGACCTGCGACCGCACGGACTCCGGCCGCCAGTCCTGCGGGCGCTCCGAGTGCCCGGGAGCGATGCGGGGCGCGTCGATGTCGTAGCCGACCTTCGTGGTAACGATCACGTCGTCGCGGCGACCGAGGATCTCGGCCAGGATCGTCTCGCCGAACCCGTCGTCGCCGTAAACCGGCGCGGTGTCGAAGAAAGTGACGCCGGCGTCGAGCGCGGCGTGCACGAGACCAGCCTTGTCGTCGACCTTGCCCCACCAGTCGGTCGCGATCGTCCACGCGCCGAGCCCGACCTCCGAGACGACGAGCTCGCTGCTCCCGAACCGCCTGTACTGCATGAGCCAGAGCGTAGCGGCGCGAGGATCGCACTCGTGAAAGACGCACTCCCCGCAGGGGCCGGGGTTTCCCCGGCCCCGGATCGAGGCGATGGCCGGCTGAGCACTTGCGTCAGCAAGTGCGACCAAAGGGTCAGTTGAACACGATCACCGAGCGGGTGACCTCACCCGAGCTCATCTCGTCCATGGCGGTGTTCACGCCGTCGAGCGCGATCTCGTGGGAGACGAGCTCGTCGAGCATCAGCTTTCCCTCGCTGTAGAGGTTGGCGAGCATCGGGATGTCGTTGTGCACGTTCGACGACCCGTACAGGCAGCCTCGGATCTGCTTCTCCGAGAAGATCAGCCCGAGCCCGACCGGCACCGTCATCATCACGTCCATCGCGGGCACGCCCACGAGCACCGTTTGACCGCCCCGGCGCGTCATGGTGAACGCCTGGTCGATCGTCGCCTGGAGCCCGATCACCTCGAACGCGACGTCGGCCCCGCGCTGATCGGTGAGCTCCATCACCTTGGCGATGCTGTCGTCCTCGCGCGCGTTCACGAGGTCGGTGGCCCCGAACTTCTGGGCCGTCTGGAGCTTGCCGTCCACCATGTCGATGGCGATGATCCGCTCGGCGCCCGAGTGCTTGGCGCCCTGAATCACGTTGAGGCCCACGCCCCCGCAGCCGACGACGGCAACCGTGTCGCCCTGGCGGATGTCGGCGGTGTTGCGGGCGGCGCCGAAGCCGGTGAGCACACCGCAGCCGATCAGCGCCGCCGCCGTCAGCGGAATGTCCTTGTCGATCTTCACCGCGCTCATCGCGGGAACGACGGTCGACTCGGTGAACGTCCCACTGGCCGACATCTGGAGCACAGGCTGGCCTTCACGCTGGAAGCGGGGGGTCCCGTCGAGCAGCGAGCCGGTGGCGATGGTCGGGAGGCCGACGTCACACAGGTGGCCCTGTCCGCCTTGGCAGAAGTAGCAGTCGCGGCACTGGGGGATCCACGAGATCACGACGTGGTCACCGGGCTGGAGATGCTGCACGCCTTCGCCGACTTCCTCGATCACGCCTGCCCCTTCGTGGCCGAGCACGGCCGGCAGCGGCGCGAGGAGCGTGCCGTTGCGCACCGAGAGGTCCGAGTGGCAGACGCCGGACGCACCGAGCCGCACCTTGACTTCGTTCGCCTTCGGTGCTTGGAGCTCGAGGTCGACGATCTCGAGTGGTGTGTCGATCGCGTTGCAGACGGCGGCTCTCGGCATCGGACCCTCCCGGGCTCCTGTGAAACGCTCACTTGACCGGTCGGTCAACGGTACCGCTGCTGCCGCGCCTCCCGCTCCTCGCGCTCCGCGGCACGGACGCCGTACCCGAGGACGATCGGGACGGGCAGGATCACGATGGCGGCGACCAGCGCCGCGACCGAGATGTCGACGGCGACGGCGGGGAAGTCGGTGACGGCGGCGACGACGAAGCTCACGACCGCCACGAGCAGCGCCGCGTACCCGGCCCGCTGGCCGTACCGCACGACCCGGGCGATCCGGGCCCGGCGGGCGAGGACGGGGTCGGGCTCGCTCACCACGAGGTCCAGCCGCTCCTCGCGAAGGCGGCGTCAAGTCGCCCGGGCAGGTCGGCGAGGGAGAAGTCTCGTCGCGCGACGTCACGGTTGGCGTCGAGCAGGGCACGGTCGGGCGCTCGCAACCACGCCGCCACCTCGGCGGGGTCGTCGACGCTGAAGACTCGCAAGCCGGCGAGGATCTCGTAGAGCACGGGGTACCGGTGCACCGCCAGGGGGCGTCGGGCGACCACCGATTCGATCACGGGGTTGCCGAAGCCTTCCCACGTCGAAGGGAAGACGACGACGTCGGCGGCGGCGTAGGCGTCCGCCGGGCGTGCGGAACGTCCATGGACCACCCGGAGCGGCGTCGTGGCCATGGTCCGCGCCAGCGCGCGGTCGTAGCCGTCCTCGGCCGGTCCGGTCAGCCAGTACACGACGCGCCGCTCGGGGACGAAGCCGGCGAGCGCCTCGGCGAAGCGCACGCCGCCGGGCACGTTCTTCCGGGGAATGGCGCGTGTGGGTTGGAGCACGACGAGGTCGTCGTCGGCGACACCGAGTTCGACGCGCGTCGGGTCGCGATCGCCGGGGGGCGCGTCGAAGTCGAACGTGTTGCGGATCGTGTGGGCCGCGATGCCCCGCGACGCCAGCTCGGCGCGCGAACGGTCGTTCACGACGACGTGGAGCGCGCCGGGGAGGTCGGGTGGGAAGCCGCGGATGGATGCGAGCTCGGCCCGTTGCCACGGCAGGTCGTGATGGTGGAACGCGACACGGCCTCGATGGCCTGCGAGCGCGTCCGACGCGGTGGAGGAGGCGTGGACGTTGATCGGGAGCGAGCAAATGTTCTCGACGACGACCAGGTTTGCGCCCGCCAGCGCGGCCGCGAGCGGGCGGGCATCCGCGGCACCATTCGGCGCGTCGATGGCGATGCCGGGTACCACGACGTCGTCAGCGCGGGGCTCGTCGCAGATGTGGCCTGCGATCCGGCGCGTCGTGAACCCGAGGACGCGCAGGGCCCGTTCCCACTTCTCCGCTTCGACCGACACGCCGTCGGTGCCGCCGAGCCGGTACGAGACCAGCACCGCCTCACGCGCCATCGACCGGACGATACCGGTCGCCCGGGCCGCATTCGGCCCGGCTCAGGCCTCGTGGGGGTCGTCCTCGTCGGGCTTCTTCGGCTCCCCGGCGACGTGGTCGTCCGCGGCCAACCGTGCGAACACTTCCTTGAGCTCGACGCCCAGCGTGTCGTCGGGGGAGTCGTGGGTCAAAGCGTGTCTGTCTTCCGTGCTCGCGCTCGCGCTCGAGGTCGTGCTCGTTTCCGTCGGGAGCGGGAGCTGCTCCTGCGAGGCGGCCTGCTCTTGCGAGGCGGCCTGCTCTTGCGAGGCGGCCTCCCGTTGCCGCATGCGCTCAGCGATGCGCGCCATCCGCTCCGACCTTCGGCTCCTCGCCGGGCGTCGCACGCGGCTGCCTTGGTAGCAGACGAGGATGATCCCGAGCCCGATCACGACGTCGCCGATCGAGATCACCTCGTCGACCGGGTCCGGCACGCGCAGCCGGTCGCCGAGGAACGGGAGCAGATCGTCGTCGCTCTCGGGTCGGTGCTTCGCCGTCCGCTCGATGGGTTCCTCGATGGTCCGGCCCGAGCGGGTCGTCACCTCGTGGTCGGCGGTGGGCATCCCCTGGTTGAGACCGATGACGAGCGCGTTCAGGGCGATGCCCAGCCCGATGATCCACATCATCGAGATCCGCAGGTTCACGAGGCAGAACGCGAGCAGGAACGCGAACGAGGCCATGACGAGCCCGAACCCGAGATCGTCCAATCGGTCTGCGGGAATGTCGACGAACGCGAGCAGGATCTGGATGGCGAGCGCGACGACAACCATCCAGATCGACTGGATCGGGAGCCGGAACAGCTGGCTGAAGCTGCCCCGGGTGACGAGCACGACGACGAGGGCGACGCCACCGACGAGGGCGATGGTGATCACGCTGCGCCACCGTACAACGGAGGGTCCCGACTCCCTACGATGCCTGCATGAGTGAGGTTCGCTACGAGGTCGTCGGACCTGTCGCGCGAGCGACGATCGACCGACCGGAGCGGCGCAACGCGATGTCGTTCGGCGTGATGGAGGGGCTGCGGGACGCCGTCGCGTCGGCGAGAGCCGACGACGACGTGCGGGTGCTCGTGCTCACGGGCGCGGGGGAGAAGGCCTTCTGCGCCGGCGCCGACCTCGGGAGTGGAGGGATCGCCGGCGACGCGTCGGCCGCGCACGACGGCCGGGGGATGCTCGCCGACCTGTTCCGCGACCTGTGGGACCTCGGGAAGCCGACCATCGCCCGCGTCCGCGGCTACGCGCTGGCGGGCGGGTTCGGCCTCGCGCTGGCGTGCGATTTCGTGGTCGCTTCCGAAGACGCCCGGTTCGGCACGCCAGAGGTCAACGTCGGCTTGTGGCCGTACATGATCACCGTGCCGCTGTTGCGGTCGATGCCACCGAAGCGAGTGCTCGAGCTCATGATGACGGGACGCCGGGTCGATGCCGCCGAGGCCGAGCGCATCGGGTTCGTGACGCGGGTCGTGCCCGTCGAAGAGCTCGATGCCGCGGCCGATGAGCTCGCCGCCACGCTGGCATCGAAGTCGCCGCTGATCCTGCGGTGGGGCCGGCAGAGCTTCTACCACGTCCTCGACATGGATCCCGACGACGCGCTCGCCTACCTCCAAGCCATGCTCACGGTCACCAGCGCCTCGGAGGACACCGCCGAGGGCGTTGCCGCCTTCGCCGAGAAGCGCGAGCCAAAATGGAAGGGGCGATAGGGAGGCAGGGTGGACGTACCCGAGATCCATTACGCGCAGAGCGGCGAGCTCTCGATCGCGTACCAGGTCGTCGGCGACGGCGACCTCGACCTGGTCTTCGTGCCGGGGTTCATCTCCAACGCCGATCTCTCGTGGCAGGCGCCGCTGTTCTCCGAGCTCTTCCGGCGCTTCGAGTCGTTCGCCCGGATGATCACGTTCGACAAGCGCGGCACCGGCCTGTCGGAGCGGACGCTCGGCTTCGGGAGCGCCGAAGACCGCATGGACGACATCCGCGCCGTCATGGACGCCGCCGGGTGCGAGCGGGCGGCGCTCGTCGGGATTTCGGAAGGCGGCCCGCTCACGATCCTGTTCGCGGCGACGTATCCCGAGCGCGTGTCCGCGCTCGTGCCGTGGGGCACGTTCGCCCGGATACAGCAGGGACCGGACTACCCGCTGGGCATCGATCCTGCGATCGTCGAGCCGTTCGTCGACGGCGTCGCCGCCCGATGGAACACCGGAAAGGCGATTCGGTTCTTCGTCTCCAACATGCCGACCGACCCGGACACGTCTTCGTTACTCGCTCGCTACGAGCGGGCCTCGGCCACGCCGAACATGGTGCGCGAGATCCTGCGCCGCAACTGCGAGATGGACGTGCGAAGCGCGCTGCCGGCTGTGAACGCGCCGACCCTCGTCGTGCATCGACGCGGCGACTACGTCGTCCCCTTCGAATGCGGCGAGTACCTTGCTCGAGAGATCCCGGACGCGCACCTGCTCGAGCTCCCGGGGGACTGGCACCTGAACGGGTCCGATGGCGGTGAGGATGACGCGCTCGACGCCATCGAGGAGTTCCTGACCGGCCGGCGTCTGGAGCCTCCGGTCCCGGTCGATCGCGTCCTCAAGACCGTGCTGTTCACCGACATCGTCGACTCGACCGCCCGCGCCGCCACCGAAGGCGACCGCCGCTGGCACGACCTCCTCGACCGGCACGACGCCACGATCAGACGCGAGCTCGGCCGCTTCCGCGGTGACGAGGTCAAGACCACCGGTGACGGGTTCCTGGCCGCCTTCGATGGCCCGGGTCGCGCGATCAACTGCGCCCGGGCGATCGCGCTCCGCTCCCGTGACCTCGGGCTCGAGGTCCGGGCCGGGGTTCACAGCGGTGAATGCGAGCTGCGCGGCGACGACCTCGCGGGCATCGCCGTGCACATCGGCGCCCGTGTTGCCTCCCTCGCCGGGCCGGGCGAGGTGCTCGTCACGAGCACGGTGCGCGATCTCGTCAACGGATCCGACATCGCCTTCGTCGACCGTGGCAGTCACGCGCTCAAGGGCGTACCCGGCGAGTGGCAGGTCCTCGCCGTGCGAGGATGACGCCGTGACCGCGACGGGGGGCGGCGACGTCCACGACTGGGGACCGCTGGTCGGCGACCTGAAGGCGCGGCGCGACCGCGCGCTCGAGATGGGCGGGCCGGATCGCGTCGAGCGCCAGCACTCGCTCGGCAAGCTCACCGTGCGCGAACGACTCGACCTCCTGCTCGACCCGGGCACGTGGGTCGAATACGCGCTGCTCGCCCACCACATGGACTCCGGCCTCGGCGACCGATACCTCGCCGCCGACGGGGTGGTCACCGGCGTGGGCGAGATCGACGGTCGCCCCGTCGCCATCGGCGCCTACGACTTCACCGTGATGGCCGGCTCGATGGGCCAGGTGGGCGAGCACAAGATGGCCCGCCTGCGCGAGCTCTCGATCCGACAGCGCATCCCGTTCGTGTGGCTGCTCGACTCAGCCGGCGCGCGCATCCAGTCCACCAGCGGCTCGACGTTCGCGGGCGCGGGGGCCTTGTTCCGCGAGCAGGTCGCGATGAGCGGCGTCGTGCCGATGGTGGCGGCGATGCTCGGCCACTGTGCCGCGGGCACCGCGTACATCCCCGCGTTGGCCGACTTCGTGCCGATGGTGAAGGGCACGTCATCGATGGCGCTCGGGGGGCGCCACCTCGTGAAGGCGGCGGTGGGGGAGGACGTCACCGAGGAGGAGATGGGCGGCTCCGCCGTGCACACGAAGATCTCCGGTGTCGCCGACCTCGAGGTGGCCGACGACAAGGAGTGCCTCGAGGTCGTCCGCAAGTACCTCTCCTTCTTCCCCTCGCACAACCAGGAGTCGCCGCCGGCGCACGAGAGCGCCGATCCCGTCGACCGCCGGGTGGAGGAGCTCTACGACATCGTGCCCACTGCGCCTCGGCGGGCGTACGACATGCGCAGGGTGGTCACCGCGGTCGTCGACGACGGCGAAGTGCTCTGGATCAAGCCCGAGTGGGCGAAGAACGTCGTGACCGGTCTCGCGCGCGTCGGCGGCCAGCCCGTCGGGATCGTCGGGAGCCAGCCGATGGTGCTTGGCGGCGCGCTCGACGTGAACGCGGCCGACAAGGTGGCGCGCTTCGTCTGGTTGTGCGACGCCTTCGGGATCCCGCTCGTGTTCCTCCACGACGTGCCCGGGTTCATCGTCGGCTCGGCGGTCGAGAAGCAGGGCATCATCCGGCACGGCGCCAAGATGCTGTTCGCGGTGTCGGAGGCGACGGTGCCGAAGATCAGCGTGGTGATGCGCAAGAGCTACGGCGCCGGGTACTTCGTGATGAACGGCACCGCGTACGAGGCCGATTACATCGTGGCGTGGCCGACGGCCGAGATCGCGGTGATGGGCCCCGACGGCGCGGTCAACATCATTCACCGCAAGACGATCGAAGCCGTCCCCGAAGAGGAACGGACGCAGAAGCGCCTCGAGCTGGCGGAGGAGATCCGCCAGAACATCGACCCCTACATCGCGGTCGGGCATGCGCAGCTCGACGACGTCATCGACCCCGCCGAGACCCGCCACGCGATCTGGCGCGGCCTCCAGGTGTCCCGCGCCAAGCTCGTCGACCGCCCCTGGCGCAAGCACGGCGTCCTGCCCGTCTGACGTCGGGTCGATCGCGGCGGCTCAGACTCGGAGGCGCAACAGTGGAGTATCGACGTCGGTGAACCCGAGGGACCGGTAGAGACCCTCGGCCTCTGGCGTGGCGCGCAGGTCGACGACTGCGACGTGCTGCGTGCGGAACCAGTTGACGAGAGCCGCCATCACCGCCCGACTGTGGCCACGCCGGCGGAACTCGGGATCGGTGGCGACCCACTGCACGTAGCCATAGCGTCCATCGGCGTTGAACACCGTCGGGAACCATTGCGTGATCGAACCGGCGGCGCTGGCGATGAGGCGCCCGCCTCCGTCCGGATGGTCGACGACGAAGGCCGCCTTCGACCCCGCTTCGAAGTCGAGCGGGAGCAGGTCACGGGCGGCTCCCCGCCAATCCTCGGGGGACGGATCGTGTCCCATCGCCGCCAGCATCACCGCGGCCAAGCGGATGAGCTCGTCGATGTCAGAGGTCGTCGCGCGCCGCGGCCGGGTGCCCACCTGTCGATGTTCGCGGATAACGTCCCCCGCCATGGCGGAGATCCGGGCGGAGATCGCGGCGAACGTTTGGCAGGTCGTGGCCGAGGAGGGGCAGATGGTCGCCGAGGGCGACGAGATCGTCATCCTCGAGTCCATGAAGATGG
>DASYQJ010000238.1:0-2810 GCA_036005605.1 Acidimicrobiia bacterium | reverse complement strand
GAGCTCGATCCTGATCTCGTAGTCACTGGTGCCGAGGGTGACATCGCTCGCTTTGATCCAGCCGCTCGCGCCGTTGGGCCGGATCGGGAGCAGCACGTTCAGCCAACCCGGCCGGGAGCTCTGGTCGGTGACGAGGTAGGTCCGGGGGAGGTTGTACTCGGTCTTGTCCGTCAGCTTGGTGACCGGCGCCGAGGTTTCGACCGCGTCCTGATACGCCGTGAGCTCGGGAACCTTCTGGGTGGCCGTGACCGCAGCCACCGGCACGGGAACGGTGGTGGTCGTCGTCGGGGCCGCGGCCTTCTTCTTGGGCGTGGCCTTGGCGTCGTCGCGCAGCAGGGCCCACCCCGCCACGCCGGCGACGGCGAGGAGGGTGACCACGCCGGCGGCGATGGCAGCCCGCATCCGCGTGCGGTGCACGCGCCGCGCAGAACGCGCGGAACGAGAAGAAGAAGGTGTACCTGCCATGGGGTCCGCAGACTACTGAACGGGGGCGAGCCGGCGGACGCCGCCCCCGACCTCGCGGGGCTCAGTTCCCGGCGTGCGTGGACTCCTGCTCGAGCAGCTGCTCGAGGGGGTCGGTGTCGGGGTTGATCGCGGCCAGACGGAGATCGAGCAGGAAGTCGACCACCTCAGCCGCCGAGACGAGGTCGCGGCTCCGGTACTGCTCGAGTGCCGAGTCGATCATCGTCACCAGCGCCTCGCTCATCTCAGCCCCTTCCAAGTCGGCCTTCCGAGGGTTCAACGTACTCGGTCCGCGTTCCATACCCGTGTCACGTTTATGACCAGGGTGTGAACGACGTCACCCCTGGTCAGCAGGGCGTTTCGAGCCGAATAGCCTGAACACGATGCTCGCCCCCGGAGACCGCGCTCCTTCGCTGGAGTTACCCGACGCCGCGACGGGCGAATCCGTGACCGATCCCTGGCGGGAGGGACCGGTCGTGCTGGCCTTCTTCAAGACCACGTGCCCGGTCTGCCAGATGGCCGCGCCCAAGGTGCAGGCGCTGGCGGACGCAGGGGTGCGCGTCGTCGCCGTCGGTGAGGACGCGCCGGCGGCGATCCGGACGTACGCCGAGCGGCACGGACAGAAGGTCACGACCCTGAGCGAGTCGGCTCCGTATCCCGTCTCGAACGCCTTCGGGATCGATACCGTCCCGACGCTGTTTCGCGTCGACGAGGACGGCACCGCCCGCGATGCGGTGGTGTCGTGGGATCGCGACGGGTGGAACCGGTTCGCCGAGGCTGCGGGCGGCACCGCCGTGTCCGAGGAGGGCGACGGTCTCCCACCGTTCCGCCCCGGCTGAGGCAGCCGCAACGCTCACTGACCCGGTCGGGTCAGCACGGTCGAGGGCTACGCGTCGACGGACTCGCGTTCGTCGAGGCCCTGCTGGAGGGTGTTCCAGGCGAGGGTGGCGCACTTGATGCGCACCGGGAACTTCACGACCCCCTGGAGCGCCTCGAGGTCGCCCAGGCGGGCGCCCTCGAGCTCGGCGGTGAGGTCGGAGCCGTCGCTCTCACCCTCGAGCTTCGACTCGTGGATGGACATCAGCGCCTTGAAGGCGCGGATGAGCTTGCGGGCCTCGTCGACCGGCTTCCCCTTCACGGCCGAGCTCATCATCGACGTCGACGCCTGGCTGATCGAGCAACCCTGGCCGTCGATCTTGACGTCTCGCACGACCTCGGAGTCGGGATCGATGTCGAGGTAGAGGACGACCTCGTCGCCGCACAGCGGGTTGAACCCCTCGGCCTTGGTGGCCGGAGGCACCGACAGCTCACCGCGGTTCCGGGGCGAACGGTAGTGGTCGAGGATGATCTCTCGGTAGAGGTCTTCGAGGCCGGGCATCGGGGGACTCCGTTCTCAGATGGCGAAGAACTTCTCGGCCTTGGCCAGCGACTCGACGAGCGCGTCGGCGTCACTCTCATCGTTGTACACGTAGAGCGAGGCGCGGGTGGTGGCGGGCACGCCGAGCACCCGCATCAGGGGCTTCGCACAGTGGTGTGACGCCCGCACGCACACGCCGTCCTCGTCCAGCACCTGGGCGACGTCGTGGGCGTGGATGCGGTCGAACAGGAACGAGATCGCGCCGCCGCGGCGGTCGACGTCGCCCGGGCCGTGGATGTGCAGCCGCTCCTCGAAGCGCTCCTCGAGCGCACGGAGCGTGTACTCGGTGAGCTGCTTCTCGTGGTCTCGGACGGCGTCCATGCCCAGAGCCGAGAGGTAGTCGATTGCGGCGGCGAGACCACTGGCCTCGACGAACGGCATGGTCCCGGCCTCGAACTTCCACGGCACCTCGTTGGGCTCGAAGCCGTCGAAGCGCACATCGGTGATCATCTCCCCGCCGCCGAGGAACGGCGGCATCGCGTCGAGCAGCTCGGCCCGGGCCCACAGGCCGCCGAGCCCGGTCGGGCCGAGCATCTTGTGCCCGGTGAAGCCGACGAAGTCGGCGTCCCACGCCTGCACGTCGACCGGCAGGTGGGGGACGGCCTGGGCGGCGTCGACATTCACGAGCGCGCCCGCCGCGTGCGCGGCGTCGGACAGCAGGCGGATGTCGTTGAGCGTGCCGAGGACGTTCGACATGGCGGTGACCGACAGCAGCTTCGCGCCGTCGAGCAGCCGGTCGAGGTCGGTGAGGTCGAGCTGGAAGCCGTCCGTGATCGGGATCCAGCGCAGTTCGACGCCGCGCTCTTCGACGAGGATGTGCCACGGCACGACGTTGGCGTGATGCTCCATCTCGGTGATGACCACCGGGTCGCCGGGACCGAGGTTCTTGCGGGCCCAGGAGTACGCGACGAGGTTCATCGCCTCGGTGATG
>DASYQJ010000237.1:0-11409 GCA_036005605.1 Acidimicrobiia bacterium | reverse complement strand
CACGTGCCCGATCGCGCGCCCGTCGAGGAGGAACTCGGTTTCGCCGAACTCGCCGGAGTCGGTCGTGATCCCTTGCCAGCTCGTCACCTCACCGACGATCCGCTCCCCGCGCGAGGGCACCTCGGTCGAAGCTTCGTTTCGCGTCATGTCGGGAAGAACCCCGCGCTCGGCCGCTCCATTCCTCTCCCCGCGTACGCTCTCGGCCCATGCCCGACGACGCGGACCGGTGGTGGAAGGAAGGCGTCCTCTACCAGATCTACCCCCGTTCCTATGCGGACTCGAACGGTGACGGCGTGGGCGACCTGCGCGGGATCGTCGACCGTCTCGAGCACCTCGCCTGGCTCGACGTCGACGGCATCTGGCTCAACCCGATCACCGTCTCGCCCGACGCCGATTGGGGCTACGACGTCGCCGACTACACGGGCGTCCAGCCCGTCCTCGGGACGCTCGACGACGTCGACGCGCTGATAGCCGCCGCGAACGAACGCAACATCAGGGTGCTCCTCGACCTCGTGCCCAACCACACGAGCATCGAGCACCCGTGGTTCGTCGAGTCGCGGTCGTCGCGCGACAACCCCAAGCGCGACTGGTACGTGTGGGCCGGCCCGAAGCCGGACGGGTCGCCGCCGAACAACTGGCAGAGCGGCTTCGGCGGCCCGACCTGGACGCTCGACGACACGACGGGCCAGTACTACCTGCACAACTTTCTTGCCGACCAGCCCGACCTCAACTGGTGGAACGAGGAGGTGCGTGCAGAGTTCGACCGCATCCTGCGCTTCTGGTTCGACCGCGGTGTGGCCGGCTTCCGAATCGACGTGGTGCACATGGTCGTGAAGGACGCGCTCTTGCGCGACAACCCGCCCGCGACCGACGACGACCACTGGATGGTCCGGTTGACGGGCCAGCGTCAGGTCTACAACGGCAACCGGCCCGAGGTGCACGACGTGATCCGCCGCTGGCGGAAGATCGCGGACTCCTACGACCCGCCACGCATCCTCGTGGGCGAGACGCACGTGTTCGACACCGACGCCATGCTCTCCTTCTACGGCCGGGGCGACGAGCTGAATCTCGCGTTCAACTTCTTGCTGCTGCACTCGCGCTTCGAGGCGGACGCGATGCGCAAGGTCGTCGAAGACACGCTCGCGGCCATCCCCGCCGATGCATGGCCGGTGTGGACGGGCGGCAATCACGACATGTACCGCTTTCCGAGCCGTTGGGCCGAGGGTGACCCGGCGAAGATCCGATGCGCGCTGATGATGCTCCTCACGCTGCCCGGGAGCGTGTTCCTGTACTACGGCGACGAGCTCGGCATGCCCGACACCGAGGTCCCGAAGGATCACCTCGAGGACCCGGTGGGGAAGCGGCTCTACCCGGTGTACGGACGCGATCCGGAGCGCACGCCGATGCCGTGGTCGCCGGGGCCCGGTGCCGGGTTCAGCGCGCCCGGGGTGGAGCCGTGGCTCCCGTTCGGTGACGTCGCCGCGTGCAATGTCGAGGACCAGCAGCGCGACCCGGAATCGGAGCTCTCGCTGTGCCGTGACCTCATCTCGCTGCGGAGCGCCGTCCCCGAGTTGCGCACCGGGGCGTACACACGCCACGCCGCCGACGGCGGGTTGTGGGCGTGGCGCCGGGGGGAGCGGGTCGTGGTGGCGTTGAACCTCGAGGATGATCCGGCCGAGCTCGACGTGCCCGACGGCATAGTGCGTATCGGCACCCGGCGAGAGCGCGACGGCGAGCGCGTCGGGGGATCGTTGGCCCTCGGCCCGTGGGAAGGCGCAGTCGTCTGGCTGGACGAGGCGCCGCCAGACTCCGCCTAGCCGAGGAAGTGGACGAGGCGGCGCGTCGTCTCGTCGGGAGCTTCTTCCGGGATGAAGTGCCCGGCCGAGATCGGACCGCCCGAGACGTCATCGGCCCAGGCCTTCCAGACCTCGAGCGGCTCGTACCAAGCGGCGACGGAACCGGTAGCACTCCAAAGCGCAAGCGTCGGGCAGGTGATCCGCCGCTTCCCGCGGTCGGCTTCGTCGTCCTCGTAGTCGAGCGTGGCCGCAGCGCGGTACTCCTCGCAGATCGCGTGGATCCGCTCGGGAGCGCTGAAGTTGGCGATGTACTCGGCGCGGATCTCGGCGGGGAAGACATCACCGTCGTCCGACCAGGCGTCGAGCATGTGATCGACGAGGACGTCGGGCGCCCGCGCGATGAGCTCCTCGGGCACCGGCTCGTCGGCGGCGAGGAAGGACCACACCCAGAATCCCAAGCTGAAGTCCATGTCCGCGCGGCGGAATGCCTCGCCGGTCGGGACGATGTCGAGCACCGCGAGACGGGTGACGGCGCCGGGCTGGTCCAGCGCCATTCGGTACGCGCACCGTCCGCCGCGGTCGTGTCCCACGACGCTGAACTGCTCGAATCCGAGCGCGTGCATGACTTCGGTCTGGTCTCTGGCGATCTCGCGCATGCTGTACGGCGCGTGGTCCGGGGTGCTCGGCGGCGTGCCGCTCTTGCCGAAGCCCCGAAGGTCGGTGGCCACCACCGTGAAGTGGTCGGCGAGTTGCGGCGCGACCCGGTGCCACATGCCGTGCGTCTCGGGGATGCCGTGCAGCAGGAGCACCGGCGGGCCGTCGCCGCCCCGACGTCCGTGAATGGTCGTGCCCGTGGTGGTGATGTCGAACGCTTCGAAGCCGTCGAGCACGAGCCAGGCCCTTACGCCGGCGCTTCTTCGTCGCGCGGCTCCTCGTCGGCGTCGAACTCGGCTTCGAGCGCGGCGGCTTCCAACTCGGCGATGGCCGGTCCCCACTCCTCGCTGTGCCGGAACCCGCGCACGCCGTACCAGATCGACCACGACATCAGAGCCATCGTGATCGGGAAGCCGGTAACGAAGCCGACGGCGACGAAGACGTCGACGCCCAGCGCCGCCAGCACGATCAGCCGCAGCACCGAGCGCGACACCATGTACGCGCCCCATGCCAGTGAGATCTGCCCGAAGATCCGTCGGTGGGTGCGTGATGCCTTCACCTCCTCGGGCAACGGCAGCATCTCTTCCGCGAACACGCCGGCGAGGGGTCTCCCGATCACGGTCGAGGCGATGAAGACGAGGCCGTACCCAGCGTTCACGACGACCGGGATGGCCAGGTAGATCTCGGCGCTGCCGGTCCACAAGCCGACCACCGCTTGGATCAACACGAAGATGAGCGCGATCCGGACGACGAGCGCGGGCCGGTCCTGCTTCCGCTCGTTTCGGTACGCGACCAGAGCAACCGTGGTCGCGGCGACGATGCCCGGGACGAGGCCCCAGAGCTTCCACAGCACGTAGAACGCGAGCACGGGCCCGAACGCGTCGCGCGCGAAGCGCGGGCCGTTGCCGAGCAGTATTGCCTTGGCCGTGATCGGCGGCAGGTGAGCCTCGCCCGGTGTCGGAGTGGCCGCCGCGTCGGCCACGACGATCAGGCCGCCTCGTGCGACGCGGTCCACCCGAGCAGGTCGTCGCGTTCCCAGGTGTTGACGATGCGCTCCAGCGGCACCTCTGCCTCAGCGGCGCGCGCACAGCCGTACGGCTGCCACTCGAGCTGCCCGGGCGCGTGCGCGTCGCTGTCGATCGACACCTTGCAGCCGGTGTCGACGACGAGCTCGAGCAGTCGCATAGGCGGGTCGAGCCGCTCGGGCCGGCAATTGATCTCGACCGCCTTGTCGAAGTGGGCGGCGGCGCCGAACACGAGGGGCGCGTCGAACTGCGACTCGGGCCGGCCCCGCCCGAGGACCATGCGGCCGGTGCAGTGGCCGAGGATGTCGGTGTGCGGGCTCGCGAGTGCCGCGACCATCCGGTCGGTCATCGGCTGCGCGGGCATACGCAGCTTGGAGTGCACGCTCGCGACGACCACATCGAGCGCGGCGAGCAGGTCCTCGTCCTGGTCGAGCGTTCCATCCTCGAGGATGTCGACCTCGATGCCGGTGAGGATGCGGAACGGCGCCAGCTCCTCGTTGAGCTTCGCCACCAGTTCGAGTTGCTCGCGCAGCCGCTCCGCGGTCAGCCCGTTCGCGATCTTCAGGCTCGGTGAGTGATCGGTGAGGGCCATGTACTCGTGGCCGAGCTCGGCGGCGTGGCGCGCCATCTGCTCGATCGGCGACCCGCCGTCCGACCAGTTGGAGTGAAGGTGGAGGTCGCCGCGCAGCGCGGCCCGGATGGGTGCGCCGGGCCCGGAATCGGGCGCGTCCTCGGCCCGGAGTCGGGCGAGGTACTCCGGTACATCACCCGCCAGCGCCTGCTCGATCACGCCCGCGGTGCTGCTGCCGACGCCGGGCAGGTCCTGGAGGCGTCCCCGGCTCGCGAGGGTCTGGAGCTCGTCCGCGGGCATCTCGCGGATGGTGTCCGAAGCCCGCCGGAACGCCTGCACCTTGTAGGTGGCACCCCGCGCCCGCTCGAGCAGCGTCGCGACCTCGTCCAGCGCCTCGACCGGGTCCATGGCTGCGACGGTACCCTCCGCGCGGGCGTCGGCGGCTGTGCCGACGGGCGCCGCACAGCCGGAGCTTGCGACGGGCGATAGGAGATGCAGTGGCGGAGCATGAGAAGTCGGTCTCGGTGGAGCGTGAGATCGCGGCGCCTCCGGAGAAGATCTTCGACGTGCTGGCCGACCCGTCGCAGCACCCGGTCATCGACGGGTCGGGGACGGTGAGGCACACCCGCGGCAAGGAGCCTTCCCGCCTGGCGCTGGGCACCAAGTTCGGCATGTCGATGCGCCTGGGGATCCCGTACGCGATCACGAACACCGTGGTCGAGTTCGACGAGAACCGCCTGATCGCGTGGCGGCACTTCGGTGGTCACCGGTGGCGCTACGAGCTCGAGCCCGCGGGCGCCGGTACCCGGGTGCGCGAGACCTACGACTGGTCCACCGCGATCCTCGGTACGCGCCTGTACATCGTCGCAACGGGCTGGCCCAAGCGGGCCGAGCAGGCGATGACCCAGACGCTCGAGCGCCTCGCCGCGCACGTGACCGGAAGCGACGCCGTCTGATCCCAGGCGGGGCGGCGGCGACCCGCCGGTACAGTGGCATGCCCGGAGGGATGACCGAGCGGCCGAAGGTGCTCGCCTGCTAAGCGAGTGGGGCTCACGCCCTCGAGGGTTCAAATCCCTCTCCCTCCGCGAACCCCAGCGAAACCGGAGGTTTCGCTGGGGACCCCACTTCCCGGCGGGTGTGCAAGCCTCCAGGTGCAATTCACCGCCGCAGTGACCCGCCCGAGGACGCTTCGATGCCCGATCCCGCCGAGCAGCTCATGGCCCTCGGAGCCGCGACGCTGGGCGAATCGGGCGGCCGGCCGATGGCGCCAAGGATGCGGCCCGTATGGCCCGGTGCCCGCCTTGCGGCGCCGGCATACGCGGTGCGGTGCACCCCGGGCGACAACCTCGGCATCCATGTGGCCGTGGCGCGCGCCCCGACCGGGAGCGCGCTCGTGGTCGAAGTCGGCATCGAGCGTGAGCGCGGCTACTGGGGCGAGGTGCTCACCACCGCAGCGAAGTCGCGAGAGATCGCCGGCCTCGTGATCGACGGCTGCGTGCGTGACGTCGGGGCTCTGCAGGAGCACGGCCTCCCCGTCTTCAGCACCGGCGTGGCGTTGCGTGGCGCCACGAAGGAGCTGCCCGGGACGGCGGGCGGGACGGCCGAGGTAGGCGACGTTCCCGTGCAGACCGGCGACTGGTTGGTCGGCGACGCCGACGGCGTCACGGTCGTGCCGGCGGACGCGCTCGACGACGTGCTGGCCGCCGGCACCGCCCGCGCCGAGCGCGAGCAGGCCGTGTTCGATGCGCTCCGTGCCGGCAAGACCACCGTCGAGCTGCTCGGCCTCGACCCGACGCCGATCGAGGAGGGCGAAGACCGGTAGCGCGGGCTACGAGCGCCGGGCGCCGACGAGGATCGACAGCATCGTGCACGGCTCGGACGACCGGTTGCGCCAGGCGTGGCGGGTGCCGTTCTGGACGACGCAGTCGCCCGGGCGCAGGTGCACCTCGGCGCCGTCGTCGAGCTCGAGGTCCATCTCCCCGGAGAGCACGAGGTCGAGGTCGACGGTGTCCGTCGTGTGCATCCCCGGGTTGTCGATCTCGTTGTGCTCGAGCATGCCGGGCAGCTTCTCGTTCACCTCGGCCAAGGCGCCGGCCACGTCGAGGTCCTCCGGGAGCGTCCCCGACCCCTCGGGCGGAATCGTGACGAAGACGAAGCGGTAGCCACGCTCGGGCGGGAAGAACGTGGGCGCGGCCGGTGGCGTGCCGTCGGCGGGGAGCGAAGCCGTCTCGTCACCGCCCCACACCCGCGCGAACTCGAGCCCCGGCATGAGCGACAACTTGATCGGTTCGATCTGCTCGTCGCTGACGAACACCGACTTCCCGTTGTCGGTCTGGCCGGTCACGACTCGTCGCATCTCAACCTCCTGTGACGGGATTCTTCGGGCGCTCGCCCGCAAGGACGGCGACCACGTTCTCGGCCGCGACCCGCGCCATGCGCGTGCGCGTCGCCAACGAGGCGCTCCCGATGTGCGGGAGCAGCACAGTACGGGGCGCGGCCAACAGTGACGGGTGCACCCCGGGCTCGCGCTCGTACACGTCGAGCCCGGCCGCGAAGATCGTGCCCTCGTCGAGCGCGACCGCGAGCGCTTCCTCGTCGACGACGAGCCCGCGCGACGTGTTCACGAGCACGGCGTCTCGCTTCATCAGCGCCAAGCGACGGGCGTCGATCAGATGCCGCGTCTCGTCCGTGAGAGGCACGTGCAGCGTGACGATGTCGCTCTCGGCCAGCAGCCGGTCGAGATCACCACGCCAGCCGACCATCCCCGTGCCGCGACGCGTGTGGTGCAACACCTCCATGCCGAAACCGGTGGCGCGTCGGGCGACCGCCTGCCCGATGCGACCGAAGCCGACAACGCCGAGGACGGCGCCGTGCACGTCGCGCCCGAGGTACTGGTCGACGTCCCAACCGGGCCACTTCCCGGCGCGCAGGTCGGACTCCGCCTCCCAGATTCGCCGCGCCGCCGCCAGGATCAACAGGAACGCGAGATCGGCGGTGGTCTCGTCGAGCACGCCCGGCGTGTTGCACACGGCGATGCCGTGGGCGGCGGCCGTGTCGAGGTCGATGTTGTCGTACCCGACGGCGACGTTCGCAACGACCTTCAGGCGGGGTGTGCCCGCCGCGAGGACGGCGCCGTCGATCCTGTCGGTGAGCAGGCTCACGATCGCGTCCACTTCGGGCGCCATGCCGACGAGCTCGTCGTGCGTGAAGCTGTGCTCGCCGTCGGGCTCGATCAGCTCGTGCCCGGCTTCGACCAGCGGATCCATCCCACCGGGGAGCCGGCGCGTGATCAGGACGCGCGCCAACCCGGTGTCAATGCTCGCGGTAGTTGACGGCGGGCGCGTCCTTGACGCCGACGGCGAAGCAGAAGCAATGGATCGGCGCGTGATCGCTCACCGGACGCAGGCTGTGGACCAGGTCGGGTGGGATGTGGACGAGGTCGCCCTGCTTGATCTCCCGTTCCTCCCCGTCGATCATCATGATTCCCCGCCCCGAGGTGACGTAATAGAACTCGTGGGTCGGGTGCGAGTGCGGGTCGACGAGGCCGCCGCCCGCAACCTCGAACTCGCTCACGAGCTCGAGGAAACCACCGTTGGTGATCTCCTTCATCTCGCGCGGGTTCACGAGCCACCACACGGGCACGGTGCCGTTGTGCTCGACGACCGGCGGCACCTCTTCGATCGACCGCACGTCCATCGGTCCCTCCCTCGCCGTATGCTGACGCGCGCGTCAGAGCGTAATCACCGGCAGGGAAGGCGGCATGGCCGAGACCATCACCATCGACGCCGAGCCCTTCACCCCCGAGGCATGGCGCGAGTTCGGTTGGGTACCCGTCCCGGACGACGATCCGTCCGACGGCATCCACTCGCTCGAGTTCGGCTGGGAAGACGCCCACTTGAACTACATCAGTCACGCCCCCGACGACGTCGAGCGCAGCGGCGACTTGCTCGTTCTCCGGCGGATGTACCACCACGACACGCACACCCAGGCGCTCATGCCCCTCAACTGCCCGTCATGGATCGCGGTCGCGCCGGCGTTCGTCGACTTCTCGTACGCGGAGCAGGTCGAGAGCGTGCGCGCGTTCGTGCTCGACCCGCTTGCGTGCATCGTGCTGCACCGCGGCACCTGGCACGCCGGGCCGTTCCCCCTCGGCCGGGAGCCGGTGCGGGTGCTCAACCTCCAGGGCCGCCGCTACCAGGAGGACAACGCATTCGTCGACCTTGACGAGGTGGAGGGGATGCGCGTGACGGTGCGGACGAGCCTCTGACCGGCTTAGCTCTTTGCGGCGCGCAGCCCATCGAGCAGGCGGTCCATCGCCGCTTCCATCTCGATGCGCGCGGCGCGCGGTTCGTCGGCGCGCGCCACGACCATTCCGGCTTCCGTCAGCGCCCCGAACAGGACGTGGGCGAGGGGTTCGACCGGCTGTGCCGCGATGAGGCCGGCGCCGATCGCAGCCTCGACGCCCGCGACGACGAGGCCGTACCCGTAGCGCTGCTCGATCTCCTGCCACGTCTGCCAGCCGAGAACGGACGGGCCCTCGAGGAGAACGACCTGCTGCACCGCGGGATCGATGCAGGCGTCGAGATAGGCGCGGGTCCCGCGCCGGAGCTGATCGAGGGGGTCGGCGCTCGTGAGTGCTTCCTGGGCGACGTGTTTGGTGACCTCGTCCTCGAGCTGCTCGAAGACGGCGCGGAACAGGTCGTACTTGGCCGGGAAGTGGTGGTAGAGCGCCCCGCGTGTGACTCCCGCTCGCTCGACGATCTCGGTCGTCGACGTGGCCGCGTAGCCGCGCTCGGTGAACAGTTGCCGCGCGGCCGCGCTCAGCGCGGTCCGCGTCGCATCGGCTTGCTCGGATTTGCTGGGCGTCACCCGAAGATGTTGACGCTTTCGTCGAGCCCGAGGGGGGAGGGGTCGGCGCGGCCCGTGGCCACGAGCAGGAACTGCTGCGGGTCGCCGCTGATCTTCTCGCCTCCGCCGCCGACGTCGATCACCTCCACGCCGTCGAGGGCGAGCGTGGCCGGTCCCCAGCCCCGACGGCCGAGGTCGGCGGCGACCCAGTGAATCGAGCCGCGCAACCCGTTGCCCTGCAGCGACGGCGTCCCGAGCGCGGCGCGGATGTCGTCGGCGTGGAGATAGCCGTCGAACCAGAGTGCGAGGACACCGTCGCCGAGCGTTCCGTCGAAGTCGCTCGCCACCGGCGTGTCCCACGCCGCGTCGTCGAGGTGCTCGGCCAGGGCGGCGACGCCCGCCCGGCCTTCGGCGAGCTCTTCGGCGAGCTCGGCGGCCGACCGGCCGGCGCGCTCCTTCGCCTCGCGTTCGGTGACCTCGGGCGTGCCGAGCCCCTCGAGGCGACCGTTCACGACATCGGTGACCTGGCCGACCATGTGGCCGGCGATGTCGCGGACTGTCCAGCCCTCGCATCGGGTCGGCGCGTCCAGGTCGGCGGGCTCCAGCGAGCTGAGCAGCGCGCAGAAGTTGTCCAGCTCGGTGAGGAAGCCGGCGGAGATCTCGGTGCGGTCGAGGACGGTCATCACGGGCACCTCCAGTTCACATACAGGCTGCCGGTATGTGAACACGGCAGGCGCCCCGGGTCAACGTGACACCCGCCACGGCGCCGTCAGCCGGCGAAGCGCTCGAGCGTGAATGGGGCGACGCCGTCGGGTCGGCGCCCCGACTCGATCCACCGTGCGAGCACGTCGCCGGTCGCCGCGGCCATGAGGATGCCGGTGCGGAAGTGGCCGCAGCTGATCCACGCGTTCTCGATGCCCGGGACGCGATCGATGACGGGCTGCTCGTCGGCAGTGGTGGGACGGAAGCAGCACCACGCGTGGCCGACCGCGAGATCGGCGGTGCGCGGCAGCAGTGCCGCGAGCCCCTTACGGATCCCGGCGATCACGTCGTCGCGGACGGCAGGGTCGTGGTCGCCTTCGTCGAGCGTGCCGCCGGCCACGATCTCGCCACCCGCGAGTTGGAGCACGAGCCCCTCCAGTGCAGCCACCGCGGTGCGGAGCCGGAACGGCGCCGGCACGGTGGCGAGGAGGTGGCCCTTGACCCACCGCTGCGGCACCGCCAGCGCCGGATGCGGCGGCTGCGGCGCCAAACCCGTCGCGAACACGACCGCGCCGGGATGGATGTCGCCGTGCGACGTGCGCACGGCTGTGAGGCGTCCGCCGGAGGTGATGGCGTCGCGCATCTCGACGCCGGTCGCGACGACGCCGGCGCGCGCCGCGAGTGCCGCTGCCAGCCGCAAGGGATGGACGCGCGATTGCTCGCGAATACGCAAGGCGCCGGGGACGTCGCCCAGCTCCGGCTCGACTGCATGCGCGCCGCCGGGATCGAGCACGTCGACGAGCGCGCCGAGCTCGGCGTCGGGCGGGAGTGCCTGCGGCAACGCGACGAGCCAGTCGAGCGGCTCGACCCCGATCGCTCCGTCCCACTCGTCGTCGAGCGCGCGCAGCATGTGCAGGCTCGTGCGGGCCAAGGCGACGAAGGGCGCCGGATCGGTCCAGACGTGCGCCTCGGGGGTGAGCAACGCCGCCGCGCTGCCCGACGCCCCCGCGGCGAGGCGTTCCCGTTCGATGAGCACGACCCGGCCGAGGCCGGCGCGGGTACAGAGGGCGGCGGTCGCGAGCCCGATGACGCCGCCGCCGACGACGAGCACGTCGGGGTCGCGGTCGAGGTCCGGTGGGACGCCCGGTTCGAGGGCTGCGAGCACGCCGGCGCCGGCGGTGTCGCGCCAGATGGTCTCCCCTACGGGCACGCCGTGAGGCTACGCGGGGCTCCGGCACGATCGACCCCCGCGTACACTGATCGCTCCGGCGCTCGTAGCTCAATGGATAGAGCATCTGACTACGGATCAGAAGGTTGGGGGTTCGAGTCCCTCCGAGCGCGCTGAGTCTGGGCAGGTCAGAGGCCATCTGCGTCGTCTTGCGCCCTTCGGCAGGCCTTCGGTTGCTAATCCCTTGCTAATCTCCCGGGGCCCGCATGCACTTGGTGCGGGTGGGAGGAGAGATGCGGGGAGCGATCGTCAAGCGCGGCAAGTCCTGGAGCTACGTGCTCTATCTGGGGCGCGACCAGGACGGAAAGAAGCGCCAGAAGTGGGTGGGTGGCTTCCGCACGCGACGTGACGCCGAGGACGCGCTGACTCAGTCCCTCGATCGCGTTCGAACGGGACCCTGGGCCGACCCCGGCCGCATCACCGTCGCCGAGTACCTCGAACAATGGTTGGACGGCATGCGGCCGAGCCTTCGGCCGAAGACCGCAGCCAGTTACGAGGACGCGCTACGCGGTTGGGTGATCCCGCGCGTCGGCTCTCTTCGACTCGTTGGCCTCACAGCGCCGCGACTGCGAGCGTTGTACGGCG
>DASYQJ010000236.1:0-61513 GCA_036005605.1 Acidimicrobiia bacterium | reverse complement strand
CCGGGCCAACGCCACGATCGGCCGCGCCCTGCAGCTCGTCGTGCGCAACGTCGGCGGCGGCCGCCCCGGCGGCGTCGACCGCGCCACGCTCGGCAACCCCGGCAAGTACACGTTCTGCTTCGCGGAGGACGAGGCGGGCTCACCGTGGGAGCCGCTGCACGTCGAATACGGCCTCGCGCCGGACGCGTCGGCGGTGACGCTGTTCGCAGGTGACGGCGTGCGCGGGATGGTCGACCAGCTCAGCCGCGCTCCGGAGTCACTGGCGCGCTCGCTCGCCGCCTGCCTCCGGGCGGTGCCGCACCCGAAGATGGCGCTCGGCTTCGACGTCGTCGTCGTGGTGTCGCCCGAGCACGGGCGCGTGTTCCGTGAGGGCGGGTGGTCGAAGGCCCGCCTGCGCGACGAGCTCCTCGCACTCCTCCAGCTGGACGGCGACGACGTGATCCGCGGCGCGGGCGGCATCGCCGAGGGCTTGCCCGAAGGGCTCGCCGGCGCCGCCGTGCCGAAGTTCCGCGACGACGGCCTCCTGCTCGTGCACGCCGGCGGCGGCGCCGGGTTGTTCTCGGCCATCATTGGCGGCTGGATCAACGGGCCCGGCGGCAGCCAGCCCGTCACGCGGGAGGTGAGGCCGTGAGCGAACTTGTCCTGCTCGACCCGACCGGTGAGCGGACAGCACCAACCCGCGAGTGGTCACCGCGGCCGGCGTCCCTCGACGGCCGGACCGTCGGCCTCCTCGACATCTCCAAGCCCCGCGGCGACGTGTTCCTCGACCGGCTCGAGGAGCAGCTCGCCGAGCGCGGCCTTCAGGTCCGGCGCTTCACGAAGCCGACGTTCTCGAAGCCGGCGCCGATCGACCTGCGCCACGAGATCGGCACGAAGTGCGACGTGGTGATCGAGGCGCTCGCCGATTGAGGCTCGTGCACGTCGTGCAGTGTGCACGACATCGTCAATCTCGAGAGCGGCGGAGTGCCCGGCGTGATGATCGCGTCGAGCGAGTTCGTCGACGCCGCCTCCGCGCAGGCCGGTGCGCTCGGTGCCGATCCAGCTCGGGTGTTCGTCGCACACCCCATCCAGGACCGTACCGACGACGAGTTGCGCGCGCTGGCGGACGGCGCGCTCGACGAGATCCTGCGTAGGCTCCTCGCCGAGTAGCCGACGTCGGGGGGCGAAGGATCCATGCTGTTCCTGCACGAGGTGCACCAGGTCGCGGGCCGGCGCGAGGAGGAGTTCGAGGCCGTGTACCGGGAGGGCTGGATGCCCTCGCTGGCCAAGGGTGACGACGCCCGGCTCCTGTACTTCCTCCACCACGCGCACGGCACCGGCCGGGCCTACAACGTCGTGACGATCACCGCGATCCGCGACGGTGCCGCGTGGGAGCGGCTGATGCTCCGGTTGCACGACGGCGACCTGCAGCCGTGGGCGCGCGACGTCGACCAGCTCCGCCACGAAGTCGCCGCCAAGATGCTCGTCCCGGTGCCGTGGTCGCCGCTCGAGGAGCTCGATCTGGCGGCGGTGCCGACGAGCGGTCATCACCCGCTCACGCTGTTCATGGAGGACACCGCCTGGCCCTACGAGGGCGGGCTCGACGCGTACCTCGAGGCGGCGCGCACGAACTACGCGCCGAGCCTCGCCGAGAGCGGGCGCACGGGGCGATCGCTCCTGGAGCTCCAGGCCGTGTTCCGTCCCGCATGGGGCGCCGGACGCTGGCGCGAGGTCGTGCTCTGGCAGAAGGTCACGCAGCTCAAGGGCGTCACGCCGCTCGTGACGACCGAGGTCCCGCCCGAGTACCGCGCGCCCGGCACGTGGATGCACGACGCCCTCGACGTGCGCGACGACTGGGAGAGCAAGCTCCTCCGCACCACCGCCTGGTCGCCGCTCTTCTGACTCCTCGGATTACGCGCCGAGGCCCGCGCGCTGCGCGGGCCTCGGTTGACGTTCTTCCTCGACGGAGGTCAGCTACTCCCGAACCTCCGTGTTGGCGAGCTGCTTCTTCGACGCCGCGTCGGGCGTGCCGTTGATGTCGCCGATCTTCCCGCCGAGGTCGGGGTTCTCGGCGCTGAAGAGACCCCACGAGCTCTGCCAGGCGTCGGCGGTCCACGCATGCATCATCCAGAGATTGTGGAGGGCCTGCTTCTTGCCGCCGCGCGCCGCGCACTCGGCGTCGGACGTGCTCTCGGCACCGACGACGACGCCGCCCTTCATGCACAGGCCGCCGTTCTTGTCGTGCTTGTGCCACGGGTCGTTCGGGCCGGCGAAGCCTTCGGGCGGGGTGTTGGGGTCGCCGAGGATCGAGTAGCTCAGTCCCACGATCTTCGAGTCGGGGTTGGTGCCGTCGTACAGCAGCATCGACGGCTTTGCGGGGTCGAAGCCGCCGAGCATGTTGCTCACCTTGATGTAGTGGGCGCCAATGCACGGCACGTATCCCGTCACCATGCGGTACCCGGCGCCCTCGGCGTCGGCGACTGTCGGGTCCTGCAGCGTGACCTGGTGGGCGATGTCGAGCTGCTGCCCGAGCTGGTCACGGGTCGCGCGGTCGGAGATGTTCTGCCACTGCACGGGCCCGCGATGCCCGTGGCCGCCGGCGCTCGCGATCTGACCGGCGGAGGCGGGCGGACCGGACTGCTCGCACGGCGTGTCGCCGCGGGGCGCGTTGCTCACGATCGCCCCGTGCGAGTGGCCGCCGGTCGCGGCCGCGCCGTGGCTGTGCCCGGCGGCTTCCTCGGCGCCGTGGCCGTGGTGATCCGAAGCGAACGACGGCGTCAGCGCGATCGTCGAGACCACCGCCACCGCGAGCCCCGTGACACCGAGACCGCCGATGGCGAACGAGGGACGGATCGAGCGCTGCGCGAGGGCCGGCCGCACCAGCACCGCGAGTGACAGGACCACGATGCCAGCCTCGAAGCCGCTCGAGAGCAGGTCGGCGAGGCTCACTGCCTCGGGCGTCCAAGCGTCGGGACCGATCGGAACGCCCCAGATGCGGGAGACCGCCCACACGCCGACGATCCCGGCGTTGAGCACCACGCCGGCGGTGAGCAACCGCCGGGTCGGCCGCAGGATGACGCCCACGGCCCACGCGATCTGCAGCCATGCCACGACGGCGAAGAACGTGCCGTGCATCCACGACACGTCGTAATGGCCGCCGCTGACGGCGAAGTGGATGAACCCCGCCCCCACCGAGAGTGCGGCGAGGAACCAGCGCAGGTACCGGCCGACAGTGGCCTCGTTCGTGGTCATGGAGACGCCCCCAGTCCAGACCGAAAAGATTCACTGAGCGTGCAAGTAAGTCGAAATGCAGTTTGCGACGGACGTCACGTTCCGTCAAGTCATACCCCGCCGACTCGGTTTTCGTTCCACCCGTGTGGAATACTTCGCTAGACTAACTAGTTGGTTGAATTGATGACGCGATCGCCCCCCACCACCGAGCCCGTCGCCCCGGCGCTGCCGAGCCGCTTGCGCATGGTCGTGACGCGGCTGGCCCGCCGTCTGCGACAGCAGACCGGGGCGGCGGCATCGCCCACCCAACTGGCGGCGCTGGCGACGATCGAGCGCGATGGCCCGCTGACCCTCGGCGCTCTCGCCGCCATCGAGCGGGTACGGCCCCCGACGATCACCGCCGCCGTCGGACGACTCGAGGAGCAGCGCCTCGTCCACCGGCGTACCGACCCGCGCGACCGGCGCGTCGCGCGCGTCGAGATCACCTCGCAGGGGCGGCGCCTGCTCGCGCAGAGCCGCTCGCGCAAGACCGCGTACCTCGAGCAGCAACTCGCGGCGCTCACCGCCGACGAGCGCGACACGCTCGAGCGGGCGGCGGACATCCTCGAGCGCGTCCTGGAAAAGGAGCAGTCGTGACCCGCCTCTGGCGCGCCACGCGCCTCACGTTCCGGTCGATGAGCGTCCGCAACTACCGCTTGTACTTCGCCGGGCAGCTGATCTCGACGACCGGCACGTGGATGCAATCGATCGCGCAGGCCTGGCTCGTGCTCCAGATCACGGGCAGCGGCGTGGCGCTCGGTGTGACCGTGGCGTTGCAGTTCACACCCGTCCTGCTCGTCGGCGCGTGGGGCGGCCTCGTCGCCGACCGAGTCGACAAGCGTCGGCTGCTCGTCGGAACGCAGGCCGCCGCGGGCGTCCTGGCCCTGCTCCTCGGAGCCGTCACCGCGCTCGGCGTCGTCCAGCTCTGGATGATCTTCGTCCTCGCGCTCGGGCTCGGCGCCGTGAACGCCGTCGACAATCCCGCCCGCCGCGCGTTCGTGGTCGAGATGGTGGGGACCGAGCACGTGAGCAACGCGGTGAGCCTGAGCAGCGCGATGTTCATGGCCGCCCGGGTGATCGGCCCTGCGATCGCCGGCCTCGTCATCGCCGGTCTCGGTGTGTCGTGGTGCTTCTTCGCCAACGGTGTGTCGTATTCGGCGGCCGTCCTCGCGTTCATGGCGATGCGGGAGAAGGAGTTCTTTGCCGTGGAGCCCGTCCCGAAGCGGAAGGGGCAGCTCCGCGAGGGCCTTCGGTATGCGTGGTCGACACCGGCGCTCCGGCTGGTCCTCGTGCTCACCGCGGTGATCGGCACGCTGGCGTTCAACTTCCAGGTCGTGCTGCCGTTGCTCGCCAAGGAGACCTTCAGCGGCGGCGCGGAGACGCTCGGCGTGCTGTACGCGTTCATGAGCATCGGCTCGGTCATCGGCGCGCTGGTCAGCGCGCACGAAGCGCAGGCGACCCGCCGGTTCGTCCTCGGCGCCGCGCTCGCCTTCGGCGCCGCGCTCGTCGTGGCGGCGTTCGCGCCGACCCTCGGGATCGAGCTCCTCGTTCTCGTTCCGGTCGGTGCGGCGGGCATCGCGTTCACCGCCATGTCCAACGGCGTCCTCCAGACCGAGTGCGCGCCCGAAATGCGGGGACGGGTAGCGGCACTGTTCACGGTGGCGTTCCTGGGCAGCACGCCGATCGGCGGCCCCATCATCGGCTGGGTATCGCAACAGCTCGGGCCCCGCGCCGGGCTCTGGGTCGGCGGGGTTGCCACACTGGCGGTGACCGTCGCGGCGATCGCCGGCATCCGGCGCCATCGCGAGGTACCGAGACAAGTGTTGGCGTCACCGACCCACGCGTGACCGGCGGTCGGAATAGGGCGAGCACGGCACGGCGTTGACCGTGGGTTGGCCCCGCGACGTGGGTCCACGGACGAACCTGAGGAGCTCGGGCGTGAAGTGCAGGAACTGCGGTGACGAAGTCGACCCGCGGCGGGTGGAGCTGGGCTACGACTACTGCACGCGCCCAGAGTGCCAGGAGCGCCTCATGAAGCGCGTGGAGCTGGCGCGCGTGACCGTGAACAAGGCTGCCGACCAGTACGTGCGGGCAGAAGAGGTCGTGCCCAGCGGACCGCGACCGCGCTGGGGGATCGACGAAGAAGACGACGGCGCGGACAGGCCGGACCGCCGCGTCCAGGCGCCCCCGCCCGTCCGGCGTCTGAGCACGGAGAAGAAGCTGCAGCGCGCCTCGCAGAGGCTCGACGCCGCCCTGATGCAGGTCTACGACCGGTTCTGCCGCAGCGAGATCACCCACGCGGAGATGCGAACCGAGCAGAACTCCCTCATCCGGGCGTTCAACGACCGCGTGCGGAGCGAGAACATCCGGTACCGGAGCTTCCTGCGGAAGCGACTCTGAGCGCTCAGCCGGCGGGGAGACCGACCGACGCGTTCGCAGTCGGAACCGGCGCCCGGGCGAGGCGGACGACATGCGGCGCGAGCCAGCCCGCCACGAGGTCGGCGCCCTCGGGTGACAGGTGCATCTTGTCGTAGGTGTGGACTTTCACGCCGTCCACGGTGTCCGCCCACTTGCCTTCGGGGCCCAAGAAGCGGTTGAGGTCGACGATCGTCGTCGTCGAGGGATTGCGGGTGGCGACGGCGCGCAGACTGCTGTTCCAGCGATCCACCCACGCGGGGTTGTACGTCGACCGGTCGACGCGCACCCGGCGCGGCCAACCGAGCACGTTGTACGGCGTAGTGAGGAACACCACCCGGGCCCCGCTTCGAGACAGGATCGCGACCGCCTCCTGCAGCTCGTTGCGCGTGAGCTCGTCGCCCTCGGGCGAGTCGAACATGATCTCCCGCCCGTCGATCCGGCGGTCGAAGGTGTCGTCGGTGCCGAGCAGCACGACCACGACGTCGGGGTTGAACTGACCGACCTGGAGTGGCCACCGCTGGCGCCATCCCGGTGAGCACTCGGGGTTCGCCGCCACCCACCCCCAGACGTTCCGCTCACCGACGTCCTGCGTGATGCCGCAGCCGTCGACGGACGCGTTCCAGACCGAGAGCCCGTTCGCCGCCGCGGCACGCTCGAAGCCCGGCGCCATGCTGTTGGCGACCGAGTCGCCGACGACCATCACGCGCACGGGCCCCGTCTGTCCCGGCGGCGTGGCCGGCGCGGTCGGTGGCGGTCCGAGGTCGGCGGCGGCGAACTCGGACAGCGGCGCCACCGCATTGCCGGTCGTGAACACCAACGCCATGGCGAGCAACCCTGCCGTCGCCGGGGCAGTGACACGCGCCGGCCAGCGCCGCAGGGCGCCCCGCCGGATCGGACGCTCGACGACATAGAACGACACGGCCGCCGTCGCGAAGGAGGCCCCGAGCCGCGCCGCCAGCAGCGACACCCCGCCGAGCCCGGTCCGTTCCTCACTGATGAGGACGTAGAGCGGCCAGTGCCAGAGGTACAGGCCGTACGAGACCTCGCCGACCCAACGCAACGGCCGGACGGACAGGAGCGCGCCCAAGACTCCAGGCATCGGACGCGTCACGCTCGCGATCACGATCGCGACGAGCAGCGCGCACAGCGTGAAGCCGCCGCGGTAGAGCCAACCGGCGTTCTCGGACGTGTGTACCCAGATCCACCCGAGCCAGAGCGCCGCCACCAACGCGCCACCGTGGAGCGCGCGGGTCGCGTTCGGACCCAGCGGCCGGCGCAGCCGCGTCAACAACAGCGCGAACAGCGCGCCCATCAGCAATGACTGCGCGCGCGTATCCGTCCCGTAATAGACGCGCGTCGGGTCGACACCCGGCTTGTACAGCACGATCATCCACGCCGCTGACGCCGCCAGCAGCACGCCGGTCACGGCGGTGAGCGACCGGATCGAGCCGCGCCGCCACCGCAGCACGCCCGCGACGAGCAGCGGCCACACGAGATAGAACTGCTCCTCGATCGCGAGCGACCACGTGTGACGCAGGGGTGACGGCGCTGCGAACGACTCGAAGTACGACTGGTGCGAGAAGATCTGCCCCCAGTTGGCGACGTAGCCGAGCGCCGCGAGGCCGTCGTGGCGTAGATGCTCGAGCTCGACCGGCGCCGCGATCACCGCGCCGTAGGCCGCGACGGCGGCGAGGACGAGGAACAGCGCGGGGAGGAGCCGCCGCGCCCGGCGGGCCCAGAACGGAGGCAACGCGATCCGCCCCTCGTCGCGCCATTCGGCCAGCAGCAAGCTCGTGATCAGGAAGCCGCTGAGGACGAAGAAGGCGTCGACCCCGAGGTAGCCGCCCCCGGCCCACGAGACGTCGGCGTGGTACAGCAGCACGGCGACAACGGCCATGGCCCGGACACCATCGAGTGCGGGCATGTAGGCGAGGCGGACATGTCGCGTCGAAGCGCTCGCCGGCGCCACTGCCAGTCGCTACCCCCCGGGAACCCGCCGGACCGAGTCGGCGGGACGTTTCGGAGGGGAATTGTACCAATCGGAGGCCTCTGGGCGCTTTGCCCAGGACCCGGGATCAGGGCTGACGGTCAGGGTTGGAGGAGGTGGCCCAGACGGCGGCCGGCGACGCGGACGCCGACCAGGCCCATCACCACGAGGTACGCGGCGTGGAGGAGGAGGGTCCAGCTCAGGTCTCCGAACGCGAGCGAGCGCACGAGGACCACGCCCTGGTACAGCGGTGTGACCTGGATGACCCACTGGAGGCCGGTCGGGTACCGGGAGAGCGGGAAGAACGTGGCGGAGAACAAGAACAGCGGGATCAGCGCGAGGTTCACGTAGTCGAAGTCGACGAAGGAGCGCATGAACGTCGTCGCGGCCATGCCGGCGCCGGCGAATGCGAAGCCGATGAGCATGGCGGCCGGGAGGCAGAGGATCCCCCACGGCGACGCGACCAGCCCGAGCAGCGCCATCGTGACGAGGAAGGCGGCGGCGTAGATGGAGCCGCGGAGGAGCGCCCAGGAGAGCTCGCCGAGCGCGACGTCGGTCGCCCGCAACGGCGTGGCGAGCATGGCGTCGAAGCTGCGCGCGTACTTGAACTTGAAGAAGAAGTTGAACGTCGTGTCGAACACCGAGCCGTTCATCGCCGCCACCGCCAACAGGCCGGGGGCGACGAACTTGTCGTAGTCGACCGTCTGGCCGCCCACGTGCACGCTTCCCACGAGCGCGCCGACACCGACACCGATCGAGAGCAGGTACAGCAGGGGCTCGGCGAATCCGGTGAGGAAGATCACCCACTGGCGCCGGTACGCCAGCATGTCGCGCTCGATGACGTGGACGAAGAGGGAGCTCATTGCGTCAGCTTCTTCGTGAACGAGCGCGTCCCCCAGTACCACCCGGCGATGACGCACGAGACGAGCACCGCGACATGCGCGACCGCGGGGAAGAAGTCGATCGATCCCGTCATCGCGCCCCGGCACAGCTCCACGCCGTGCCACAGCGGTGACAGCCAGCACAGCGGGCGGAGCACGTCGGGCAGCTGTGAGACGGGGAAGAACGTGCCGGAGAAGAGGAACAGCGGCATGACGCCGATCCGGAGGATCACCGGGAACCGGGCGTCGGTCTCCTGCGTCGCCGAGAACGCGGTCAGCGGCGCGGCGAAGGCGGTAGCGCAGAGCGCGGCAGCAGGGATTGCGAAGATTCCCCACGGCGAGAGCACGGCGCCGAGGATCGCGGCGACGATCAGGAAGATCGACGCGCCGACCGCCGACCGGACCGTCGTCCAGACCACGACTCCCGCATAGACGTCAGCCGGCCGCACGGGCGTCGCGACCATGGCGTGGAACGTCCGCACCCACTTCGTGCCCGCCATGACGGGCCACATCGACTCCGCGGTCGCTCCGAGCATGGCGCTGGCGGCGAGAAGCCCGGGCGCCACGAACGCGTCGTACGGGACGCCACCGACGTTGCCCGTGCTCTCCTGGACGAGCCCGCCCAGCCCGAACCCGATCGCGGCCAGGAACAGCAACGGGTTGAGGACGTAGAACGTCGCCGACCCGCGCCAGAACCGGCGGAAGATCTGCGCCTGGTGCTCGACGACCCGGACCGTCAGCGGCGTGGCCATCACTCCTCCAGCGTGCGGCCGGTCAGCGTCAGGAAGACGTCCTCGAGGGAGCTGCGCCGGACCAGCACGGAGTCGGGCTGGACGCCGTCGTTGGTCAGGCGGTCGGCGTCGGCCTCCCCGTTGGACGTGTAGACGAGGATGCGGTCGGCTAGTGCCTCGTAGCGTTCGCCGATCGCCGCCACGTGCGGCAGGGCCTTCTCGCGCTCCTCGTCGGTGCGGAAGCGGAGCTCGACGACCTCACGCGTCGAGTGCCGGTCGATGAGCTCGCGCGGCGACCCGGCCGCGACGATCCGGCCGTCGTCCATGATCACGAGGCGGTCGCACAGTTGCTCGGCTTCGTCCATGTAGTGCGTGGTCAGCACGAGCGTCACACCCTGCCGCTTCAGCCGGTAGAGCCGCTCCCACACGAGGTGCCGGGCCTGGGGGTCGAGCCCCGTCGTCGGCTCGTCGAGCAGCATCAGCTCCGGCCGGTTCACGAGCGCGCGGGCAACGGTCAGGCGCCGCCGCATCCCGCCCGACAACAGGTCGACGCGGTCGTTCCGACGATCGGTCAGTTGCACGAACTCGAGCAGCTCGTCGGCCCGCTCGCGGACGACGTTCCGCGGCAGGTCGAAGTAGCGGCCGTAGATCAGCACGTTGTCGCGCACCGTGAGCTCGAGATCGAGCGTGTCCTCCTGCGGGACGACGCCGAGGCGGGCTCGGATGCTGGTCCCGTCGGTCGCCGGGTCCATATCGAGCACGCGGAGCTCGCCGCCAGAGACCGGCGAGATGCAGCCGATCATCCGCATCGTTGACGTCTTGCCCGCCCCGTTGGGCCCCAGGAAGCCGAACGCCTCCCCCTGCTCGACGCGGAAGTCGACGGCGTCGACCGCGACGAACTCACCGAAGCGCTTCGTCAGGCGACGTCCCTCGATCAGCGGGGCTGGAGACACGTCGGGCGACGCTATCGGCGGTCGCGCCGACCGTGTCGCGGATTAGGGACGGGTCGCCGGGAGACTCAGTAGCGCTCGACGCGGGTGGTGCCTCGTAGTTCGCGCCACGTCTCGATGACGAGGTGGTCGGGTGGATCGCCGCCGAGTGTGGTGAGGACGATCTCGTCGATGTCGATGCGGAAGAGATGGAAGGGCTGGGGCGGCTCCTGGCCTTTCTCCGCCCGTTCCTCACCAATGAACCAGTCGAAGGTTTCCTGGTCGGTGACCTCCTCGGCCCGGCCGGAGAGCTTGGCGTCGCCGTCCGGCATCTCGGGGTCGACCATGGCGCTGTGCAGCGCCATGCGCGGGTCGCGCTGGAGGTCTTTCGCCTTGCGCGAGTCGGGCATCATGCCGAGCCAGAGCTCACCGTCGCGGAACGACGCTTCCTGACCGCTGATCCGGGGCGAGCCGTCGGCGCGCAGGGTGGCCAGCGCCTTGTGGATGTGCGCGTCGAAGCTCCGTTGCACGGCGAGCGCGAGCTCGGGCGCCGCCGTTGTCACGTCGTTCCATGTCGCCACGGAAACGGATGTTCGCGGCTAGGCCAGGGAGTGCACCACTTGGAACCGTGCGTCGAACACCTTGTCCGGGACTCGAAGACCCTCGTTTTCCTCGTACACGCGCCGGACGGCGCCCGTGTCGTCGCCGCCGATGACGTCGGCCACCGTGTCGGTGAGCGACTTGGCCGCGGCGTCCGGTTCCTCTTGCACCGTCATGGGTCCCCAGACGTCCCACGGCAGGAGCTCCATCTTGTTGAGCGCGGCGAGCTCGCGCACGACGTTGGCCTGCACGAACCAGAGCCCCCAGAACTCGAAGATCCCGAAGGTGTCGGGGTCGGCGCGACCGGTCCGGCACAGCTGCCACGCCTCGCTGGCGGGCAGGAACGGCCCGGGCGGCAGGTCTTCGGTGTCGAACTCGGCGCTGATCGCCGCCCGCTGCACCTCGTCGAGCTGGGCATCGATCCTGACCCACCGTCGCTCGCCGGCGTGCCAGTACTCGGTGACCCAGTGGTCGACGTACTTGCCGGGCTCGAAGTACGTGGCGAAGCCGCAGCGAGCCCGCGCCGGGATGCCGGCGTGCCGGAGCAACGCCGCGCTGAGCGTGCTGAAGTGCCGGCAGTTGCCCACCATCCGCCGTTCGGCGGGCCGCGCGACGGACAGCGGTCCGGCGTCGAGCCGCCGAATCACATCGGTCATCTCGACCGCCGTCCGTGCCTGCAGGTCATTCAGCCGATTCTCGGGCACGTCGAACCCGTACGCGTTCGCCCACATCTCGTGCACGACGAGCCAAGGTACCGTTCGACACAATCCCACCGGGTCGGTCGGCAGTCCGTCGAAGACGTCCGCCGGGAGGCCGGCCAGGTCCGTCATCGGGCCCGGCGCGGCGTAGTAAGCGAGCATCTGGTCGTCGAGCTCGGCCATCGCGTCCTCCTTGGCGCTCAGCGGTCGGTGCGTTGGTGCAACGCGAACTGCAGCTCGGTGACCCAGGTCTCCGGGTCACCCACGCACTCGAGATAGATCTCGCGGCTGAAGCCGTCGATCTGCTCGCCCGTCTCCTCCGCCCAGCGGAGCAGGGCCTGGTACGCCTCCTCGACGTGCGCCATGGACCCGCGGTGGATCGTGGTCGCGGCCCGGGGAATCGCCGGGACGTCCGCGACCTCGATCCGGTCGGAGGTGACATCGTCCGTCTCCTCGATCGGGACGCCCGCCATCACCTTGATCGGCGCGGCGGCGACCTCGCTCTCCTCGTAGAGGGCGATCACCGGGCCGGCGGGCGCGACGCCCACCCGGTCCAACTCGCCGTAGAGCTCACCGAACAGCCGCCCGAAGATCGGGCCGAGGGTCGCGTTGCCGAACGACGTCGCGGTCGTGTCCACGAGCGCGACGTGCTGCGCTTCGACAGGCTTCACCACGACGTCGTAGTCGCCGACGCGTCCTTCGGTCTCGATCTGACGCAGCCGGGCCTCGACGCGCGACAGGCGTTCGGCTTCCGCCGTCATGTGGTCGCGGGCCTCGGCCTGACGGAGCCGCAACATGCCCCGGAGCTCGTCGACCGAGACCTCGTCGTCGACGACCTTGCGAACCTCGGTCAGGGGGAGCCCGAGATCGCGCAGGGCGAGGATCCGATTCAGCCGCTGGAGCTGGTCGGCGCGGTACCAGCGATACCCGGTCTGCGGGTCGACCTGCGCCGGCGGCAAGAGGCCGATGTCGTCATAGTGGTGCAGCGTCCGCACGGACACCTGGGCCACACGGGCGAACGCTCCGATCCCGAACACGACTCCATACCTACAACCTCACGCGACGTCAGGGTCAAGGGCGGGCGGCGCCGACCAACCAGGCGACCGTGAGGTCCGGAATTGTCCGCTTTTTCGCCGCGGTCACAGCGGCCCTGAGCCCGAACGCCGAACATCGACGATGAAAGCCTGCCCGTACAATTCCTGCGTGGGAGACCTTGTCGCCGACCGTTACGAGCTGCTCGAGGTGCTCGGGCAGGGCGGCGACAGCGAGGTGGTGCAGGCGATCGACCGCGAGCACGACCGCCTCGTGGCGCTGAAGGTCCGCCGGCTCGCTCCCGACGAGGCGCGCGAGCAGTTGCGGGCCGAGGGGCGCACGCTCTTGGAGCTCAGACCGCATCCTGCGCTCCCCGTCGTACGCGACGACTTCTTCCTCGACGACCGCCACGTGCTCGTCATGGACTGGGTCGACGGAACGCACGTGGAGCGAATCGTTCGCGAACGCGGTGATCCCGGCCTCGCCGTGGCCACCGTTCTCGGTGAGCTGCCCGCGGTCGCCGACGCCATCGATCACCTCCATCAGCACCGGCCGCGATTGATCCACGGCGACGTTCGACCCGAGAACGTCATCATCACGCCCGACGGTCACGCCCGGCTCGTGTTTGGCATCGCCGCTCTCGGATCGCGCGTCACCGACGGCCCCAACGCGTATCGCGCCCCCGAGCAGGGAGACGGCGTGGAGCCGAGCCCGGCGTCCGACGTGTTCGGGCTGGCGGCGACGATCGTGTACGCGCTCACCGGTCGGCCCCCCGCGCCCGGTCCGGAGATCGACTGGGAAGGCGTCTCGCCGGAGCTCGCGAAGCGGCTGGACCGAGTGCTGCGGCGTGCGCTCGATCCTGACCCGGTCCGGCGCCCGCCCACGGCGAACGACCTCCTCGGGCGCATCGTGGCGGCGCGCGACAGCGTGCTCCCGGCCGGCGTCGTGACCTTCGCGCTCACCGACATCGAGGGCTCGACCGACCTCTGGGAAGCACACCCGGACGTCATGGCGGCCGTGATCGTGCGCCACTACGAGCTCGCAGCCGAGATCGCCGAGGCGCACGGCGGGCGCATGCCGCGGTCGCAGGGTGAGGGAGACAGCACGCTGACGGCCTTCGCTCGTGCCACCGACGCGGTCGAAGGTGCGCTCGCTTTCCAGCAGGCGGTCACGACCGAGCCGTGGCCGGAAGGCATCGAGTTGCGCCTCCGCACCGGCCTCCACACCGGTGAGGCACAGATCGAGCACGGCGACTACTTCGGCGCCGCGCTGAGCCGCGCCGCCCGCCTCCGGGCACTCGGGCAGGGCGGTCAGGTGCTGGTCTCGCAGGCCACCGCCGAGCTCGTCGCCGATCGGCTGCCGGTCGGCGTCTCCCTACGCGACCTCGGCCGCGTGCAGCTGCGCGGCTTCGGGCGCGCCGAACACGTGCACCAGATGTGCGCTCCCTTTCTTCCCGACACAGGTGATCCGATCACGCTCGCCGGACCCGAAGCCGAAGCGCGGACGCGCCTCCCGTTCCCTATCGCCCTCCCGCCCGGTGTCACCCGGTTCGTCGGCCGCGCCGACGAGCTCGAGGCGCTCCGAGCGCCTTGGACGCACGCCGTCGACACCTCGCAACGCCGTCTCGTTCTGGTCGGCGGCGACCCGGGCATCGGCAAGAGCCGGCTCACCGCCGAGTTCGCACGCGACGTCTACGACAAGGGCGCGACGGTGCTGTTCGGACGCTGTTACGAGGAGAACGTCGTCCCGTACCAACCGTTCGTCGAGGCCGTCGAGCAGTATCTGCGTCACGGGGATCCGGCCGAGGTGCGCGCCGATCTCGTCAGGAGCGGAACGGTCCTGGCGCGACTGGTCCCCGACATCGGCCTGCGGTTCCCCGATCTGCCCGAGCCGGTCCGGGCCGAGCCCGACACCGAGCGCTATCTCATGTTCGAGGCGGTCGACGCGCTGCTCGGCGGCATCGCCAAGCGCGCGCCGGTGCTCCTCGTGCTCGACGACCTCCACTGGGCCGATCGCCCCACGCTGGCGTTGCTCAGCCACCTCGCCCGGCACACCGATGCGACGCCGCTCGTCGCGCTCGGCACGTATCGCACGAGCGAGGTGGTCGGCGATCATCCGCTACGGGCGATCATCGCCGACCTCCGCCACGACGGCGTCTCCGAGGAGATCACCCTCGGGGGCTTGAGCGAGGGGGAGGTCGGGGAGCTCATCGACTCGACGAGCGACCTCGAGCCACGCCCTGGGTTCGTGCACAGCGTCCGGCGCGAGACGGCGGGCAATCCGTTCTTCGTGCAGGAGATCTGCTCCCACGTCGGTGAGACGGGCGCAACCGCGGGCGCGTTCACGCTCGAGGCGCTCGGCGTCCCGGAAGGGGTCAAGCAGGTCATCGGACGAAGGATCGCTCGTCTTCCCGAGGGCACCGAGCGTCTCCTGACGATCGGCGCCCTCATCGGACGCGAGTTCGAGCTCGACCTGCTCGTCGACGTTGCCGGCGATGACGAGGACACGGTGCTCGACGCGCTCGAGCACGCGTGCACGGCGCGGCTCGTCGAAGAGGTCACCGCCACGATCGGTCGCTACTCGTTCGTGCACGCGCTCACGCGGGAAGCCCTCTACGACTCGCTCGGCGCCACCCGCCGGGCGCGCCTCCACCGACGAGTGGCCGAGGCGATCGAGTCCCGGTACGCCGAAGACCTCGAGGACCACTTCGGCGCGCTGGCGTTCCATTACGCGGCGGCCGGGACCGAAGTGCCCAAGGCGGTCGAGTACGCGGGCCTCGCCGGCGATCAGGCGCTCTCCCGCCTCGCGCACGAGGACGCGGCCAAGCAGTTCGAGCGGGGCCTCGATCTCCTCGCCGAGCAGGACCGAGTCCGCTGCGATCTCCTCCTCGGGCTGGCGGAGGCGCGCCGGCGCGCCGGCGACGTCCCCGGCTCGCAGACTGCGTTCGCGGAGGCGGGCAATCTCGCCCGCGCGCTCTGTGACGCCGAGCGGCTCGCACGGGCTGCGGTGGGGAGCTTCCGAGGCCACGTCATGGCAAGCCCCGGCTGGCACGATCCTGTGATCGCGTTGCTCGAAGACGCGCTCGAACTGCTTCCTGTCGACGACAGCGAGCTCCGCTCTCGCGTGCTGGCTGCCCTGTCACTCGAGCTCTACTTCACGCCCCAGCAGCTGCGCGGCCTCGCGGTCAGCGGAGAAGCCATCTCCATGGCGCGGCGGGTCGGCGATGACGACGCACTTGCGTTCGCTCTCGCCAATGCGCATACGGCACTGCACGATCCCGGGCATCTCGATGCGCGGCTCACCGTCTCGACCGAGCTCGTCGGCGTCAGCGAGCGCGCCGGCAACCCCGAGCTCGCATATATCGGCCACGTCCACCGCGCCTGCGACCTGCTCGAGCTCTCGCGTGTCGACGACGCGCGACGGTCGGCGCGCGCCGCGTCGGAGATCGTCGAAGACCTGGGCCAGCCGATGCAGCGCTACTTCGTGATCTGGCTCCAATCGGCGCTCGCCCTTCTGGAGGGGCGCTTCGATGACGCGCAACGCCTCTCGGACGAAGCCCTCGAGATCGGCATCGCCGCCGACCATCCCGACGCGTTCGTCGTCTGGGGCACGCAGGCGCTGATCCTCGGGTGGCAGCGCGGCGAGGTCGCGCATCTCGTGGAACCCGCGCAGCAGCTGCTCGAGCAGTTTCCCGACCTGACGGCGTGGCCGGCAGCGGTGGCGTTGACCGAGGTCTTGGCCGGGTTGCACGACGAAGCGCGCGCACGGCTCCGCGCGTACACCGCCGATCTCGATGTGCTCGATTTCGGCGCGATCTGGGTGCCGGCGCTGGTCGCGCTGACCGAGGTGTGCCGCATCGTCGACGCCCCCGAGTGTGCGGCACCGATCTACGAGCGGCTCGTTCCTTATGCGCAGACACTGTGCGTCGTGAGTCTCAATCTCTCGGAGATGGGACCCGTGAGCCGGGCGCTCGGCGTCCTCGCGTCGCTCAGAGGCGACTACTCCCGCGCCGAGCTGCACTTCTCCGACGCGCTCGCGACGAGCGAACGCATCGGCGCTCCCCCGCACGTAGCGCGGACGTCAGCCGATTACGCCCGGATGCTCTTGTCCCGCGGCGCCGCGGGGGACGGCGAGCGCGCACAGGCGCTGCTCGAGCGGGCGCGATCCATCGCCGAACGGATCGGGCAGGGTGGTGTGTTGGCCGACGTCGTCGGCCTTGCTGAGCAGCGCGCAGAGGCGTAAGCGCTCAGACAGTACGGACGTTCTGCGCTTCCTCGCCCTTCTTGCCGGGCGCGATGTCGAACTCGACGCGCTGTCCCTCGTCGAGCGTTCGGTACCCGTCACCCTGGATGGCCGAGAAGTGCACGAAGACGTCGTCCCGCCCCTCGATGGCGATGAAGCCGTAGCCCTTCTCTGCGTTGAACCACTTGACCGTGCCGGTCGTTGCCATTTTGTTGCGTCGCTCCTTGCTGTTCCCGCACCGATGTCAGCGTCGGTGTCGGGATCGTATGTTCAAAGGTCAGTGGCGTTGTGCGAATCGATTCGGACCGGAACGGCACGAGGGCGGTCGTACCGCGATGTCTTGTTCGTGTCGCATCCGCCGCGACCGAAGCTGACCCGCTGACTGTATCTCAGCGTACAAACCGTCAAGCAGCGGCGCGGCAAATCACCCGGTTCGCGTGAAGCCCTCGGTTCATGTGCATTTGGAATCTTTGATCGGGTTTTTTCATCGACGGCTACCGCCGACCACGTAGCGTGCACGTCGTGCCGCGCTCTTCACCGCTTCGAACCGGGGTGCTGACCGACACCGAGACGAACGCGGTGGCGAGCTGGGCGGACACCATCGAATCGTGGCCGGTCGGCTCCCACGTCTGGGGCCAGTACGCCGAGCAGATCGCCGACCGGGTGGCCGTGTGCCGCACCGAGAACGTCTCGGGGTGCCACCCCGGCCTCGCCACCCTCGTCGAAGGCCCGCTCCGTGAGATCGCGGCCGGCGCGCTCGGCGAGCCCGCGTCCGCCTTCAAGGACAAGATCAACTACAAGCATCCGGGCGGAGCGGGGTTCCGGCCCCATCAGGACCGTCTCGCGTATCCGGGCGTGGCGCGAGTGCTGTCGATCCTCGTCGCCATCGATGAGTGCACGACTGAATCCGGATGCCTCTGGCTGGCGGAGGGCGTCGACGAGCCGCTCCCGACCGACGACCGCGGCGTCGTGCGAGACGACGTCGTCGGTTCCCTGCGCTGGGAGCCCGCCGAGCTGGCTGCCGGCGACGCGGTCCTGCTCGACGGCCTCGCACCGCACTACAGCGACGCCAACCGCGGCGAAAGTCGCCGGCGCGTGCTCGTCGCCAGCTATGCACCGGCCGGCGAGCACTACTCGCGCGAGGACTACTACTCCGCGCGCGCGGAGGCGATGCGTCTGGCTTCGAAGAAGGACGGACGGTTCCGGATCAGCACGCTGGCCGACTTCGACGGCGTCGAGGTCGCCATGGACGACCCGGCATCGGATCACTGCACACATCTCGCGGTGGCGGACGCCTGATCGTCGGGTCCTGAAAGCTGCCGGTCCGGCCCGAGCCCCCGGCAGGGTCTCGACGCCCACCGTCGCCAGGTGCGAACATGTGTTCGTGTCCGGAGGGGCGACCATCCTGCATGCCGACCTCGACGCCTTCTATGCCTCCGTCGAGCAGCGGGACGATCCTCGGTTGCTCGGCCGCCCGGTGATCGTCGGGGGCGGGGTCGTGCTCGCAGCGAGCTACGAGGCCAAGGCGTTCGGGGTCCGCACGGCCATGGGCGGCGCGCAGGCCCGGGCGCTGTGCCCGCAAGCGGTCGTGGTCGAGCCCCGCATGTCCGCGTACTCGGAGGCGAGCGAGGCCGTGTTCGAGGTGTTCAACCACACGACCCCGCTGGTCGAGGGCCTGTCGATCGACGAGGCGTTCCTCGACGTGGGCGGACTCCGACGGCTGTGCGGCCCGGCGACGGAGATCGCCGTGCAGCTCCGGCGCGACGTCCGCGAGCGGGTCGGCTTGCCGATCACGGTGGGCGTGGCGAGGACCAAGTTCCTGGCCAAAGTGGCGAGCGCCGTGGGCAAGCCCGACGGGCTGCTCGTCGTGCCTCCCGACCGGGAGCTGGCGTTCCTGCACCCGCTGCCCGTCGAACGGCTCTGGGGGGTAGGGCCGGTGACCGCCGAGAAGCTCCACAGCCGTGGGATCGCCAGCGTCGGCGAGGTGTCCGAGCTCGGAGAGGGCGCGCTCGTCGCCATATTGGGCAAAGCGGCGGGCCGGCACCTCCACGCGCTCGCCCACAACCGCGACCCGCGCCCGGTACAGATCGGGCGCCGCCGTCACTCGATCGGGTCGCAGCACGCGCTCGGGCGCGCACCGAAGTCGTCCGAGGACGTCGACGCCGCGGTCGTCGCGCTCGTCGACCGCGTCACGCAGCGGATGCGCGCCGCCGGGCGCGTCGGCCGGACCGTCATGTTGCGGTTGCGGTTCGATGACTTCTCGCGCGCGACCCGGTCGCACACGCTGGCCCAGGCGACCGCACAGACCCGGCAGATCCTCGACGCGGTGCGGGAGCTCATGGCGACCGCGACGCCGATGATCGAGCGGCAGGGGCTCACGCTCGTCGGGATCTCGATCGGCAACCTGCACGACGACGCGGCCGTGCAGCTCGCCTTGCCGTTCGACCGCCGCCGCGGCGGCGCCGACGGTCTCGACGCGGCCGTGGACGAGGTACGCGACCGATTCGGGTCGACCGCCGTCACCCGGGCGGTTCTGCTCGGCCGGCACCACCATCCGTCGGTGCCCCTCCTCCCCGATTGAGACCTGGGCCCGGTCTCATCTGCTGGACTGAGCCCATGACGAGCAGCGAGCTCCTCGAGGATGCCTTCGGGAGAATCCGCTCCACCGTCCACGAAGCCGTGCGCGGGATGACCCCCGAGCAACTGACGGTGCGACTCGACGCGGACACGAACTCGATCGCGTGGTTGGTGTGGCATCTGACACGCATTCAGGACGACCACATCGCGGCTGCCGCGGACATCGAGCAGGTGTGGACGTCCGCCGGCTGGTTCGAGCGGTTCGGGTTGCCCTTCGACCCGCGCGCGACGGGATACGCGCACAGCTCCGCGGACGTCGCCGCGGTCACGGTGGAATCCGGCGACATGCTCGTCGGCTACTACGACGCCGTTCACGCCCAGACCATTCGGTTCGTGGAGGGCATCACCGACGCCGATCTGGACCGGATCGTGGACGAGTCGTGGGACCCGCCCGTGACGCTCGGCGTCCGGCTGGTGAGCGTGATCAACGACAACGACCAGCACGCGGGTCAAGCCGCGTTCGTCCACGGGATCGTCTTGCGCAGATAACGGCGCGCGCGGCGCGAGGCGCCGCTCAGAAGATCTTCACGTCTCGCTCACACCTCGCACGGAGCTGGGCGATAGACGTCGAGGCGTGGTCATCGCTGGCACGCTCCTGGTTGCGTTCTCGCTCGCCGGCGGGCTCGGCATCGTCTTCAACAACACGCCTGCGATCGTCGCCGGGTGGGTCGGCTTCGCGGTCACCCTGCTCGCCGCCTACTGGACCGCGCCCGCGGGACCGAGCGAGCGCGCTCGGCCTCGCTCGACGGAAGGGGGCTAGGCGCCCAGCGCCGGTACGATCCGGTCGAGATGGCCGAGCGTTCGGCACGATCCACCCCTCCGGAAGCGGAGGGCGGACTGGCATTCAGGGACCCCGCCAAGCGGCGCGGCCTCCATTTCGACGTTCTACCGATCGCGAAGCTCGAGGTCATCTCGCACCAGCGCAAGGCGAGCGACGCGCACGTCAAGCGGGTCATGGACTCCGTCGATCGCGTCGGCTTTCTCGCTCCGGTGGTGGTCGTCGAACGCGACGGCGGTGGCGGGTACCTGATCATCGACGGCCAGCACCGGTTCCTCGCCGCGAAGGAGCTGGGCCTGCGCCGGATCCCCGCCGTGATCGCGCCGCGAGACATCGCCCGTCGGATGCTCACGCTGAACGTCGAGAAAGAGCCGAACATCCGGGAGCGGTCGGCGGTCGCGCTCTCCATCTACCGCGAGCTGGTCGACGCCGATCCCGACATGCCCGAGGACGACCCCGAGGTCGCCGACGCGGTCCAACAGCCGCACTACGTCACGCTCGGGCTCGCGTACGCCGAGTCGGGCCGGCTGGCCGGCAGCCAGTTCGAGCCCATCCTCCGAAAATGCGACGGGTTCATGGACGTGCCGCTCGCGGAGTCGCTCCCGGTCCGAGAGGCACGGGCCGGTCGCGTCGTCGAAGCGCACCGGCTCGTGCGCGCCGTCAGCGACAAGCTGAAGGAGATCGGCGCGTGGCACGAGTTCGCCGGCGCGCAGATCATCTCGTACGCGAATCCGCTGAAGCGGGCACGGAAACAGCACTCCTTCGACCAGACGTTCGACAAGCTCATCGCCAAGCTGGACAGCTTGGGCGACCATCCGGAGAAGGCGCTGCGCGGCGGCGGCTAGCGTCTCGTGCGCATGGCGCTCTGGAGCGACGAGCTCGAAGCGATGCGGCCGCAGCTTCGTGAAGAGGCCGACGCGTTCATCGCCTCCTTCACGTCGGAGGTCGACGACCCGAGCCTTCCCGTGCCTGAGCGGATCGCGAAGCAACGGGCCGTAGCCGACGAGCGCGTGTTGCGCTCCGAGATGGCGGTCGACCGGGAGATCTCCGGGCCCGCTGGCCCGCTCCGGCTTCGCACCTTCGTGCCCGATCAGGTCGACGCCGTCTTCCTGCACATCCACGGCGGCGGGTTCGTCACCGGATCACCGGAGATGACCGATCTCCTCCACGAGATACTGAGCAAGGAGCTCAATCTCGCGTTCGTGAGCGTCGACTACCGCCTCGCTCCAGAGCACCCCTACCCCGCCGGCCCGGACGACTGTGAAGCGACTGCCCTGTGGCTCCTCGAGCACGCCGAGCGCGAGTTCGGCTCGGCCCGTTTGCTCATCGGCGGCGAGTCCGCGGGCGCGCACCTGGCAGCGTGCACGCTGCTGCGCCTGCGCGACCGCCATGACGCCGCGGATCGGTTCGGCGCCGCCAACCTCGTCTTCGGCATCTACGACCTCAGCCGCACGCCGAGCCAGCGCGGTGTCTCCGAGCATCCCGACCTCCTCACCGTCGAGCAAATCCGGTACTTCGCCGACCTGTTCACGCCGAACATGTCGGCCGAGGATCGACGTGATCCCGACGTGTCACCGCTCTACGCCGACCTGCATGGCCTGCCGCCGGCACTGTTCACGGTCGGCGCCGACGATCATCTCGTCGACGACACGCTGTTCTTGGCCGCGCGCTGGGAGCTGGCGGGGAACTACACCGAGCTCGTCGTGTACCCGGAAGGGCCGCACGGGTGCATCGGCATGCCGAGCGTCCTCGAGCGCTGGTTCCCGCACCTCACCGAGTTCCTCGGCCGCGCGATCTCGGCCTGAACCGCGCTATTCATGAGCCGAACGCGCCCCATCACGAGAGGAGGCCGGCGTTGAAGTCCGAAGACCTGATCGGTACGTGGCGCTTGCGGTCATGGAAGAACAAGGCGAGCGACGGCTCGGTGGTCGACCCTCTCGGCGAGGACCCGGTCGGCTACATCTTCTATCGCCCCGACGGCTACATGTCCGTCGAGATCATGGCCGCGCACCGCGCGCCGTATCACGATCCCGACGTGTTCGGCGGGACCGCCGACGAGCGATCGGCGGCCATCACCACGTATCTCTCGTACGCGGGTCCGTTCGAAGTGCTGACGGACGAAGACACCGTGATCCATCACATCGAGGTCTGTTCGTTTCCCAACTGGATCGGCGACGCCCAGGTGAGATTCGCGAAGCTCGACGGAGACCTGCTCACGCTGAGCACCAAGCCGATGACGTTTCAGGGAATGGAACGCACGGCCGAGCTCGTTTGGGAACGCGTGAGTTCCGGCTGACGCCGGCGATTCCTCTCGACGACGGGGGTGACACGTGCGAATCGGGGTTGTCTTCCCACAGACCGAGCTCGGCGGCGACGTTGGTGCGGTGCGCGCCTACGGCGAAGCGGTGCAGGAGCTCGGCTTCACCCACGTGCTCGCATACGACCACGTGGTCGGCGCCGATCCGGACGTCCATCGCGGCTGGCGCGGCCCCTACGACGTCTCGACCACGTTCCACGAGCCGTTCGTGCTCTTCGGATACCTCGCCGCCGTCACATCGCTCGAGCTCGTGACCGGCATCATCATCCTCCCGCAGCGCCAGACGGTCCTTGCCGCCAAGCAGGCAGCCGAGGTCGATCTGCTCACCAATGGTCACTTCCGGTTGGGCGTCGGCATCGGATGGAACGCGGTCGAATACGAGGCGCTCGGGAAGGACTTCTCGAACAGAGGCGAGCGGCTCGAAGAGCAGGTGGTGTTGTTGCGGCGCCTGTGGACCGAACGCACCGTCACGCACGAGGGCGTCCACGAGCGCGTCACCGGCGCGGGGCTCGCGCCCCTCCCCGTGCAACGCCCGATCCCGGTCTGGTTCGGGGCGGTGGCCGAGCGCGCGCTGCGACGCGTCGGCCGGCTCGCCGACGGGTGGTTCCCGCAGGTGCCGCCCGGCCTCAAGCTCGACGAGGCGCGGGCGATCGTGCGCGGCGCGGCCGTCGACGCGGGCCGCGATCCCGACGCCCTGGGCATGGAGGGCCGGATCAGCTGGGGCGAGGGCGACGTCGACAAGCTCGTCCGGCAGGCAGGCCGGTGGCGCGACGCGGACGCCACGCACCTCGCCGTGAACACGATGGGCGCCGGTCTCGGCTCGGTGGAGGACCACCTCGCCGCGCTGGCCAAAGCGTCGGACGCCCTCGCGCCACTGGGCGCTTGATCAGCCGCGTTCGAGCCTCCCGCAGACACGCCCCAGGCCCTAGGGTTCGCGGGATGTCGGTCGATCTGCGCACCCGCGTCGACGGTCACCACGAGACCGTCGAACCGGCGCCGTTCTTCGACGTCGACCTTCCTGCGGCGCTCGACGCGAATTGCGACGCGGTGGCGCCCGGCATCGGGTGGCTCGACTTGCGCCCGATGACGATCGAGGTCGACGGTGATGCGTGGACGCTGTGCGTGCGCGGCGAGCGCGTGTATGTCGACGCCGGAAGCCGGCTCGACGCAGCCCGGGTCCGCCTCGAGCCCGCCCAGGTCGAAGGTCTCGTGCACGACCAGCAGACGTTCATGGGCATGTGGTCGAGCGGCCGGCTCGATCAACGGGCGGGCCGGCTCGGTGACGCGCTCGATTGGTGGCTCGTGCTGCGGGCGGCACTCGACGGCCGGCCGATCTACGAGCCGGGCGCAGTGACGTTCCGCGAGCGGGACGGCGCCCCGCTGGACCTGCACCGCACGTTCGGTGCCGACGACGATCGCGACGACATGCGCGACTTCCTCGGGGAGGCGGGGTATCTCCACATCGAGGGCCTGTTCACGGAGGAGGAGATGAGCGCGGTCTCGGAGGACATGGACCGCGCCGCGCCGACGTACGCACCCGACGACGGTCGCTCATGGTGGGCGAGGACCGCCGACGGGGAGCGGAAGCTCGTCCGGATGCAGGGCTTCGACGAGCTCTCGCCGTCGACGAAGGCACTGATCGGTGACCCGAGGTTCCTCGGACTGGCCGAGATTCCCGGTGACGGGCACGTCTTCGGCGCCCGGAGCAACAATCGCATCGAGGCGCTCTTCAAGCCGATCGGCATCGTCGAGGGCATCTCCGACGTGCCCTGGCACAAGGATTGCAGTCTCGGTCGTCATTCGTACGAGTGCTGCAGTCTCACGGTCGGGATCTCGGTGACCGGGGCCGACGATGTGTCCGGCCAGTTGCGCGTGCGCGCCGGGTCGCATCGGGCGCTGATGTGGTCGGCGCTCGATCAGCCCGGCTGCGATCTGCCCGTGGTCGACCTGCCCACGCGCACAGGAGACGTCACCGTGCACCTGAGCTGCACGCTGCACATGGCCCAGCCACCGACGGAGCGTGAGCGGCGCGTGATGTACAGCGGGTTCTCGCTCCCGCCGTTCGATCCGAAAGCCGCCGCCGAAGGCCGGGCGCACCTGCGGGCCGTCCGCGAAGCGGCACCGGTCACGGTGTCGCAGCCACCCGCACACACGGACTGAGCGCGAGAGATAGCGCGCCAGGAACTGGCCGAGTGGTGCGGCATTCCTCTCGACCTCCGTTCACTGACACCTGGAACGGGAACGCCGCGGGTGTCAGCCGAACGTGAACACGAACGCCTCCACGCCCGGATCGAGAAACTCGATCTCGAAGAGCCGATCGGCGATGGGCGCCGGTTGTCGGATCAGCTGATGCAACCTCGGTTCGCTCACGGTGCCGTTGCCTTGATCGTCGACGTCGAGTCCGTGAGCAGCGCCCGGCGGCTGTCCATCGAGCCGGACGCGAAATTGGACGCGCGCTCCTCGCGTGGCCGGTCCCATGACGAGATGTAGGTCGCGGGCATGGAAGAGGTCCGCGATCCGTCCGTTGGGCTCGTTCAAGACCACCGCCTGTTCCTCAATCGTCCAATCACCTGAAAGGGCCCAGTGGTTGCGCCGCAACCGCTCCGGCGCGGTGTAGACGTGCCGCTCGTCCAACGCTGGACGACCAGGAGACGCAAAGCTCTGGGCGCGTCCGTAGCCGAGATAGCTCTCCGGAGACTGCAAGGTGTCCCAGTCGGCGGCGGCTTCGACACCCTGAGCATCGACCTCGACGAGGGCGTCATCGACGCCGTGCGCGCCGGCTTCGGCGAGTGAGCGTTGCAGCACCCGTTCCGACTCTTCGTAGCCGCCCTCACCGAATTGCTGGTGTCGGACGTGCCCCTGCGCGTCGACGAGATAGAGGGCCGGCCAGTATTGGTTGCCGAACGCCTCCCAGATCGCGTAGTCGCTGTCGATCGCGATCGGGTAGCCCACCATCAGGTCCGTCGCGGCTCGGCGAACGTTCTCGAGGTTGTGCTCGACCGGGAACTCGGGTGTGTGCACGCCGATGACGACCAATCCTTGACCGTCGTATTTCTCGGCCCACGCGCGGACATAAGGAAGCGTGCGCAGCCAGTTGATGCACGTGTACGTCCAGAACTGGGCGAGCACGACGTTTCCGCGCAGGCCGGCCAAGCTCAGCGGCTTCGAGTTCAGCCAGCCCGTCGCGCCGTCGAAGGAAGGCGACCTCTGAGCCATTGCGATCAACTATTCAATGCCGGTCGGTCCTTGGGCGTGTGCGCTCGTCATCGCGGTCGTCTCCACTCGGTGAGGGGGGGTGAGGGCGGACGCGCTCAGCCGACAGAAGAGCTGTCCAATCATCATGCGCCTGCCCACAAGACGCCTAGACGGAGGAAAGGTGCACATATGCATCGGGAAGCTCGCGGAGTTTCCTCAATCCAAGTGCCGTTCACTGCAGAACGCGAACACCGAACGCCGCGTTTCGAGGAGCAGACGTGAGCACCGAACGGAACTACCTGTGCACGGGTACACCCACGTATTCGGCGGCGTGGATCCGGCGAGAGATACTTGAGTCCTGCTGGGTGCGATCAACGGGGAACGTCGAGATCGCACATCACGGCTGGCGACGACGAGGAGGACCGCCGATGCCATCCCTCAACTGGCGAGACCTTGACAGCTTCGAGACCGGGGCGTTCTACCGGCATATGGACTCGGGCGAGACGGTGCAGTTCGTCGGCGTCGCTTCCATGCCTGAACTGGACGGCGAGGATGTCGGCGTCTTCCGCTTCGTGGAGGGCGGCAGGTGCCTCGTCGCCACGAAGCGGCGCTACGACCAAGGAGAGGCGTTCACACCAATCGCCGAATACGAGGAACCGGACGAGGCCACGACAGCCGAATGGCGCGTCTTTGTCGAAGGGGAAGAGCCATGAACTCCGGCTGCCGTGCCGAAGCGATGTGGAGGTGATGGGACTTGAACCCACGACTTCTACGTTGCGAACGTAGCGCTCTACCGGACTGAGCTACACCCCCGGGAACGAGCCAGGTTACTCGTCCCGCTTCGGCTGATCCCCGCCGATCGCAGTCTGCATCCGCGCCATGACCAGCGCGTTCGTCACGTCGCCGCGGGTGCGCTCGAGCACGCCGCGGAGGGCATCGCTGGCGCGGCGCAGCCCGCCGGTGAGCGCCTCGGGATAGTCGATCGTGATCAGGACGGTGTACACGTCGTCCATCACGGCCAGCAGGTTCTCCGCCTCGTCGAGCTCGCCGCGCCGCAGGCAGTCGAGCACCTGCCGCCGCAGCTCGCTCGCCGCTTCCGCCATGCCGTTCAGGTAGGCGGGTGTCTCGACGCGCAGCTCCTCGGCGCCCGGGATGGGCTGACCGGACACGAAGGCGAGCGTGAGGTTCGCCTCGGCGAACTCCTTCTTGGCATCGTGGAGGCTGCCGCCGTAGCGCACGTCGTGGTGGCCGTCGATCGCCGCGTCCGCCTCGGCGAGAAATGCGGCGGCTTCAGCGATCAGCTCGCGTGCCGCGAGGAACTCGCGCCGGTGGACGGCCCTGATCGCAGACGCGCAGGCACGGATCGCGCGCCGGGACGCGTTGTACGTGATCTCGCGCGCGCGGTGCTTCTCCTCGAGGACTTCGCGGGCGCCGTCACCGGCAGCTGCAAGCTCGCCGGACCGGTCGGTCGTCAACTGTCGCCGCCGCTCGGGCCGTTAACCCGCGGCGGAACGGCGCGGCTTCGCAGCTCCCGGGAGCGGCGCGAGCTCGGGACGCGCCGGAACGCGGGGATGCGCCACCGGTCGGGGCGGCGACGCAGGCCCCGATCCCCAGAAGTCGGCGTCCCCGTGGGACGCCAGTGAGCCGCGCCGCCGGAGCACGAGCAAGTAGAGGTAGACGGCGAGGAGGACATCGGCGACCCCCTGGACGATCCACAGCATCGGGTTGAGCAGCACCGCGAGCCCGAGGCTGACGATGGCGCCGCCGATGAGGATCACCAGCACGTTGCGCCGGCGCTTCTGGGCCGGAGTCATCGTCCGGGAGGGTAGGGCGGAGGTGCCGCCCGGCACGGGTCGGGGACGACGGGCGGTGCGCCTGGTTGCGTCGGAACGGGCGGCCTGGACCGGCGGGACCGACCGCAGCGGGGCCCGGCCACCTCGGGCTCCCATGGAGCCGGCCGGCGAGCGTCGGTGGTTGAGAGCCCCGAGGCGGGAGTGGAGGTCACCGACCCCGCCCCGACGGCTCTCCGACCGGGATCGCAGCACCGGCGGCACGAGCACGGCCGCCCAGAGCACCGCAAGGATCAAGAGGACCGGAATGGCCAAGGGTTCTCCGCCACTTTCTGCGTGTTCTCGACGCTAACAACGCATGTCGGGCCAAGGGTGGACCCTCACTCGTGCAGTCGCCTGGTGCCCGGCCGGAGCCTAACGAAAACCGGCCCCTTCCGGTCAACCCGCCGCGTTTCGGACAGAGATGGGGCGGACGGCGGGGCAGCCGGGTCAGATGCCCAATTCGTCGTCGTCGAGGGGCAGCGGGCGGCGGTACATCCCAGAGCGGCCGCCGGTCTTCTCCCACAGCGTGAGCTCGCCGATGGTCATCGAGCGGTCGATGGATTTGCACATGTCGTAGATGGTGAGCGCGGCGATCGCGCACGCGGTCAAGGCTTCCATCTCGACACCCGTGCGGTCGACGGTGTCGACCTGCGCCTCGACCTCGACGTGGCTGTCCTCGATCCGGAAGTTCACGAACACTGACCCCACGAGGAGCGGATGGCACAACGGCAACAGGTTCGGTGTCTGCTTGGCGGCCTGGATGCCGGCGACGCGGGCGACGGCGAACACGTCGCCCTTGCTGATCGCCCCGGCGGCGATCTTCGAGGTCGTCTCGGGCTCCATGTACACCCGACAGCGGGCGACGGCCCGGCGGTGCGTCGCCTCCTTGGAGGAGACGTCCACCATGCGCGCCCGCCCGAGCGGGTCGAGGTGCGTGAACTCGGACGCCGACAAAGCACTCCTTTGGTCGCCCTCGCAAGCTCGGCTCTGCGGCGACGGTCAGCAAAGCCGCCGTCGCCGCGAGCGCGAGTGTACGGGCTACCCGCCGATCTGGCTCATGGACCGGGCGGGGCGCACGAAATTGACCTGTCCGATGCGGTGCCCGGCCCATTTCGTCCCGACCGCACGCTCGATCTCGGACGCGAGTCTGTCGTCGATCTGAACGTCGTCGTGGACGTCGTCGGCGTTGTGGACGTCGTCCCCGTCCCGGAGGATCGCCCGCAGGTCGAATTCCTCCAGCGCGAACAGGCACGTCCGGAACTTGCCCTCGGCGGTCACCCGAACGCGGTCGCAGTGGTCGCAGAACGGCTCGGTGACGCTCGGGATCACCCCGACGTCGCCGGCGCCGTCCCGGTAGCGGTAGCGGGTGGCGGGCTCGGTGTCGCCGGGGGCGACCTCGGCCTCGAGCGGGAATGCGGCATCGACGCGATCGAGGATCTCCCGGGCGGGGACGACCTGGTCCATCGACCATGTGCCCTCGGCGTCGAGGGGCATGAACTCGATGAACCGAAGGCCGACGCCCTTGGCGCGTCCGTACGCGGCGAGGTCGACGATCTCGTCGTCGTTCACGCCTCTCATCACGACGCAGTTCACCTTCACCGGATCGAGACCGGCGTCGAGCGCGGCGTCGACGCCGGCGAGGACGCGCTCGAGGTCGTCGCGGCGCGTGAGCGCGGTGAACGTGTCGGGGCGGAGCGAGTCGAGCGAGACGTTGATCCGCCGGAGCCCGGCGGCGGCGAGGTCATGCGCCATCTCGGGCAGCTTCACGCCGTTGCTCGTGAGCGCGAGGTCGACGTCCAGGGGGGCGAGCATGGTGATCAGGCGAGGGAGGTGAGCCCGCAGGGTCGGCTCACCCCCGGTGATGCGGATCGCCTCGAACCCGAACCGCTCGACGCACACGCGGGCGATCCGGGCCTGCTCCTCGTAGGTGAGGAGCTCCTCGCGAGGAAGCCACTTCATGCCCTCGGCCGGCATGCAGTACGTGCAGCGGAAGTTGCACCGGTCCGTGATCGAGATGCGCAGGTCCTTGACCCGCCGATCGAACGGGTCGATGAGCGGGACGGGCGCAGCGGGCATACACCCAGGCTAGGGCGCCGCGGCGCCGGTGCGTGCAGGGAGCCCGCTCAGCGAAGGCCGTGAGCAACTGAGCTCGCTTCGCTCCGCCGTCTGCTTGTCCATCAGTGGTCGGCGGGCCAGTCGAGGCGCATGACCCGGACCTCGCCGCCCTCGGGGACGCCGTCGCCGTCGGGGAGGAGGGCGAGGCCATTGGCCGCGGCGGTGGCCGACAGCACGTTGCTGGCCTGATCGCCGGTGCGGGAGGCGAAGTACGAGTCGCCCTCGGCGCGCACACGCACCCGGTCGAGGTGCAGCTTCCCGTCGGGCTTGCGAGGCATGGCGCGCTCGGCCGTCGCCGTCACCTCGGGCCGGAAGCGCGCCGCGTGCCCCATCATCAGGAGCAGGGCGGGCCGGGCGAAGAGCTCGAAGCTCACCAGCGACGACACCGGGTTGCCCGGCAGCCCGAACACAGGGGTCCCGTCGATCACGCCGAACGCGAGCGGCTTCGCCGGCTTGATCGCGACCTGCCACGACTGCATCCGGCCCAGTCGTCCGAGCGCCGCCTTCACATAGTCGAAGTCGCCGACCGACACTCCCCCGCTCGTGAGGACGGCGTCGCAGCTCGCGAGAGCGTCCTCCAGCGTGCGCGTGATGATGCTCTCGTCGTCCGGTGCGAGCCCGAGGTCGGCGGCGTCGGCGCCGGCGTCGGCGACCTGGGCGAGCAGCATCGGGCGGTTCGAGTCGCGGATCTGCCCCGGATGCAGGGGTCCGCGCTCGACGAGCTCGTCGCCGGTGGAGAGGACGCCGACGCGCGCCCGCGGCACGACCTCGACGTCTTCGAAGCTCGAGCTGGTCAGGACACCGAGGTGCGCCGGCCCGAGCACGGTGCCGGCCGAGAAGACGAGATCGCCTGGTGCGAGGTCCCCGCCGGCGCCGCGCACGTGATCGCCGGGGCGCGCCGCGTGCAGTACGCGGACCGCGTCGCCTTCGCGTTCGGTGTACTCGACCATCACGACGGAGTCGGCGCCGTCGGGCATCGGGGCGCCGGTCATGATCCGGATGGCCTCGCCCTCCCGTACGGGCTGCGTCGGGGCGCGCCCCGCCGGCAGCTCACCCGCCACTGTGAGACGGACGGGCGCATCGGGGCCGGCGCCGGCGGTGTCGGCGGAGCGCACCGCGTAGCCGTCCATGGCGGTGTTGGCGAACGGTGGCACCGCCTCGCCGGCGATCACGTCGCGCGTCGTGACGAGACGGAGCGCGTCGCGCACAGGAACCGTGACCGACACGAGCGGCGCCACCGCGCCGAGGATCTCGCGCTGGACGTCCGCGAGCGGGATCACGGAACGCTCAGGCGAGGCCGCGCCGGCGCACGACCTCGACGATCATCGCCTCGACGTCCGCCGCGAGGTCGGGCCGGTCGAGGGCGAGCTCGAGGTTGGCCCGCAGGAAGTCGACCTTCATGCCGGCGTCGTAGCGGCCGTGCGTGAAGCGGCGCCCGACGACCGTCTCCTCGCGGAGCAGCACGCCGATCGCGTCCGTGAGCTGGAGCTCGCCACCGGCCCCCGGCTCGATTCGATCGAGGGCGTCGAAGATGCCGGGGCGGAGCACGTAGCGGCCGATCACGGCGAGGTTGGACGGCGCGTCTTCCGGTTTCGGCTTCTCGACCACCGATCGCAGCCGGAAGACGTCCCCGTCGATCTGTTCCACCTCGGCGGACCCGTACGCCGCGATTTCATCGGGCTCGACCTCCAGCAGCGCGAGCACCGACGCCTGCTCCCGGTCGTGGATCTCGATCATGCTTCGCAGCAGGGCGGCGTCGTCGACCATCACGTCGTCGCCGAGCAGCACGGCGAACGATTCGTTTCCGACGTGCTGGCGAGCCACCGACACCGCGTGGCCGAGGCCAAGCGGCTCGTGCTGGCGGACGAAGTGGAGGTCGGCGAGATCCGCCAGCGCCTGCACCTGCTTCAGCAGATCGTGCTTGCCTTTCTGCTCGAGCGCCGCTTCCAGCTCGGGCTCGCGATCGAAGTGGTCCTCGATCGGTCCCTTGCCGCGGCCGTTCACCACGAGGATGTCGCGGATGCCGGCGCGGACCGCCTCTTCGACGACGTACTCGATCGTCGGGCGGTCGACGATGGGCAGCATCTCCTTGGGGATGCTCTTGCTCGCCGGCAAGAAGCGCGTGCCCAACCCGGCGGCGGGGATCACGGCCTTGCGAACCGTGCTCATCACTCGGAGACGCTACCGCCCGGCGGTTCCCGGCCCAGCCCGTGCTCTTCGCCCCGCAGCAGGCGGCGCAGGTTCGGCACGTGCCGGGCGAGGATCACGATTGCGAGCCCGGTCGTGATGAGGATGTCGCCCCACGAGTTGCCCGTCACGGCGACGAGCACGGGGAACGCGACCGTGATGACGATCGACGCCACCGACGCCTTCTTGAATCCGCGCGCGATCACGAACCACAGGAGTGCGAGCCCGAGCGCGATCAGCGGGTAGATGACGGCCAGGACCCCGCCCGCGGTCGCCACACCCCGCCCGCCGCGGAAGCGAAACATGATCGGCAGCACGTGGCCGACCACGGCGGCGAAGCCGAGCAGGAAAGCGCCGCGGTGGCCGTCGATGACGAGCCCCACCGCGGAGGGGACCGCGCCCTTGGCGAAGTCGCCCAGGAAGACGATCAGCCCCGCCTTCCAGCCCGCGAGCCGGTAGACGTTGGAGGCGCCCGGATTGCGGGACCCCTCGGTCAGGACGTCGTGGCCGGTGGCTCGGGCAACGAGCGCGGCCGTGGGGAACGAACCGAGCAGGTAGGCGAGAGGGAGGAGGAGCAAAACGCCCGGCACTCCGGTAGGATTAGCAGTCGAATACGGAGAGTGCCAACGGCTGTCGCCGGGGCACGGGAGCCGAGGACGGCGATGCCGACCTACCAGTACCGGTGCGCGAAGTGCGGTGAGCAGTTCGAGCTCTGGCAATCCATCCACGACGACGCACTGAAGAAGCATCCGGGCTGTGGCGGGTCGGTCACCAAGGTGATGGCACCGGCGGGGATCGTCCTCAAGGGCTCGGGCTTCTACCGGACCGACAGCCGGGCCGGGGGCCGCAAGTCCGGGTCCCGCGAGAAGGAACCGGCCAAGGACGGCGCCGCCGGCGGCAACGGCTCGAGCTCCGACTCCGCCTCCAAGGGCTCGAAGGGCGACAAGTCGAAGGACACGAAGGACTCGAAGTCGTCCACGGACACCAAGCCGTCCAAGAGCGGCGGCTCAGGCTCGAAGCGCGACACCTCCTCGACGTAACGTCGCTCCGCACGGCTCCCCGCCTCTCCCCCGGTTCACCTCCCCTTCCCCGCGCGCGCCGCGCGCTTCAGCTCGAGAAGGGGTTCCGCCATGTCTCGCCGTTCACCGCGTGCCGTGCTCCTGTGGGTCGGCGCGGTCCTCGTTGCCGTCGTGACGGCGGCTCTCGTCGCGACCGACCTCGCCGCGCTGCACCGGCGCGCCCACTCGCTCGGGTCGACGCGACCGGTCGCCGTCGCCACTCGTGACCTTCCCCTCGGATCGACGATCGACCGGGGCGACGTCCGCGCACGCTCCGTGCACCGTTCGCAGCTGCCCTCGGGTGCCCTGTCGCCCGGCGCCGCCGACGGGCGCGTGGTCGCTGTCCCCGTCGTGCGCGGTGCGTTCGTGGTCAAGGGCAACGTCGCGGCGCGCGGACGCACCGGCCTCGACGGCGCGATCCCACCGGGCATGCGCGCGTTGCGGATCGTCGCGCGCGACGCCCTGCGGCCACCGGTCGGGAGCTCGGTCGACGTCCTCGTGACGTTCGAATCGAGCGATGCCGCCGCCGGCGGCGCGCCCACCGTTGTCGCGGCGCGAGGAGTGCTCGTGCTCGGCACCGACGAGACCCCCGCCGCAGTCGAGACGCGTGCCGGCGATCGCGGCGCCGGGGGTCTCGGCGTGACGCTGCTCGTGACCGAAGAGGACGCGCCCAGGCTCGCGTTCGCGGCCGCAGCTGGCGTCGTCACCCTGGCACTGGTCCCGCCCGAGGATGCCGCCCGCTGACCGACCACTGACCGCCGACACATAGGCTCCCGCGCCGTGCCGATCCTCCACGCCATCGTGCTGGGCCTCGTGCAGGGCTTCTCCGAGTTCCTGCCGATCTCGTCGAGCGGTCACCTCCTCCTCGTGCCCGAGCTGTTCAGGTGGACCGAGTTGACCGACCACCCGAGCCTCAACAAGACGTTCGACGTCGCGTTGCACGTCGGCACGTTCGTGGGCGCGGCGTGGTACTTCCGCAACGACCTCGCCCGCTACATCGCCGCCGGGTGGCGGTCGCTGTGGCGACGCTCGATCCGCTCCGTCGACGAGCGCATGGCGTGGCTGCTGCTGCTGTCGGCCGTGCCGGGCGCGATCCTCGGCGCCGCGTTGGAAAGCGTCATCGAAGACCACCTCGGCCAGCCCGTTCTGATCGGCGTGATGTTCATCGTGTTCGCCGTCGTGCTGTACCTCGCCGACCGGCTCCCGAACCGGCGCCACCAGGACGAGTTCCGGCTGCGCGACGCGCTGTTGATGGGCGGCGCGCAGGCGGTGGCGCTGCAGCCCGGTGTCTCCCGCTCCGGCATCACGATCTCGATGGGCCGCTGGCTCCAGTTCGACCGCACGGCGGCCACGCGCCTGTCGTTCCTGATGAGCCTGCCGATCATCGCCGGCGCCGGGCTCTTCAAGGGTGTCGAGGTCGTACGGGATGGTGGCATCCCCGACAACTACGTGGCGCCGTTCCTGTGGGGAATGCTCGCGGCCGCGATCAGCGCGTTCATCGTGATCGCATTGCTGCTCAAGTTCCTGCAGACGCACACGTTCACGCCGTTCGTCATCTACCGGATCGCCGCCGGCGCCGCCGTCATCCTCGTCTTCGCCACCGGCCTGCGGTAAAGCGTCGGTAACCTGCACGAGTGGACGCCCCGGTCGAAGCGGTCATCTGGGACTACGGGGGTGTGATCTCGAGTCCGCTGTTCCGCGGCATCGGCCGCTTCGAGACCGACATGGGCTACCCGGCCGGCTCCATCCTCGAGCTGATCTTCGGCGAGACCGCGTACATCGGCGCGGAGGGGAACCCGGCCGGCGGCGACCCGATCGACGGCGCCGCCTCCGAGGCGGCCTCGGCCGTGACGCACGACTGGCACCGTCTCGAGGTCGGCGACATCGCCATCGACGAGTACATGGCCGGCGTCATCGAGCGGGCGCCGACAGTGCTCGGCCGCGAGATCGACCTCGACGCTTACCAGCGCTTCACGCGCGACATGCCGCTCGGTATCCACTGGCCGGTGGTGCACCGGATCCGGCGCCTTCGGAGCGACGGGCTCAAGGTTGGATTGCTCACGAACAACGTCAAGGAGTTCGGTTCGGCCTGGCGGGCCACGTTCCCCGTCGACGAGTTGTTCGAGGTCGTCGTGGACTCGAGTGAGGTCGGCATGCGCAAGCCCGACCCGCGCATCTATTTGTTGACGTGTGAGCGTCTCGGCGTGTCGCCGACGGCGAGCGTCTTCGTCGACGACAACCGCGACAACGTCGACGCCGCCCGCGACGTCGGCATCGAAGCCGTCCACTTCGGCGACGAACCGCTGGCCCCAATCAGCGAGCTCGACGCCATCCTCGACCGGCGGGGGACGCGCTCCGCCTGAGCGTCGGACTATTCGCCGCTCATGGTCATTTCGGTCACCAGCAATGTCATGCCGGCGCCGCCGCCCGGCAGCCAGGTGAGGTCGGACCCGATCTCCCCCACGTCGAGCAGGATCCGCTGCAGGGTCGAGGCGATCGTCACCTCGCGCACCGGCTCGGCGAGCTGGCCGTCGCGGACCATGAGCCCCTCGGCGCCGACCGAGAAGTCGCCGCTCACGGGGTTGGTGCCCGAGTGCAGCCCGCTCACCGACTGGACGTACAGCGCCCCCGGCACGGCGGCGAGGATCTCGTCGGGCCCGAGCGCCCCGGGCTCGAGGTGGAGGGCGCGGGCGCCGACGCCGGGCGTCGACTTGAAACCGCCTCGCACCGCCGACCCGGTCGTGGCCGCGCCCGACCGCCGGCCGGTATAGGCGTTGTGCAGGTAGCCGAGCAGCACGCCGCCGGCGATGAGGTCGACCCGCCGGGTCGGGACGCCCTCGGCGTCGTGGCTGGCGGCGCCGAGCGCGGCGGAAAGCGTCGGGTCGTCGCGCAGTGTGACCGCAGGCGCGGCCACCTGCTCGCCGTCGCGCCCCACGAACATCGAACGGTTCTTCAGCACCGATTCGCCGCCCAGCGCCGACCCGAGAATGGCGAGCAAGGAGCGCGTCACGAGCGGATCGAGCACGACGGGCAGCCGCTGCGTCCGCGGCTTCGTCGCCCCGAGCAACCGCACGGCGCGCTCCGCCGAAGTGCTCGCCGCATCGGCGGCGTCCAGGTCGTCGAACGCGCGACCGGCGGAGAAGCCGTAGCCGGTCTGCGTGTCGTCCGAGTCGCCCGCGATCGCGAGCGACGAGCATGAGCACATCGTGCGCCGACTCGTCGCGGCCACTCCCAACGAGCTCGCCACGGCCGCCTCGACGGCGGTGTCGCCGTACCCCGCGTACTCGACGCCCCGCACGCGGGAATCGGCGGAGCGGGTCGCGCGCTCGAGGTCGAGGGCGAGTGTCACCTTGTCGTCCGGGGGCACGGCGAGGAGCGACTCGCGCCACACGTCGAGCTCGGCGGGAGCAACCGATTCGAAGTCGGACGGCGACGGCAGGCCGTTCCACTCGTCGGGCTCGCCGAACCCGGCGTTGTCGCGGGCCTCGTCCAGCGTCTCGTCGACGACGTCGGTCTCGAGGGATCCGGCCCAGGCGAAGCCCTGCCGGTGGTCACTGATCACTCGCACGCCGACGCCCTCCACGCCCGCCATCGACAGCGACTCCACGTCGCCGTCGAAGACACGCACTTCGGTCTCGCGTGAGCGCACGACGTACGCCTCGACCTCCTCGCCGTTGCGAGCCGCGCCTGCGATCCGCCGCGCGAGGTCGAGCAATTCTCCCGACGATCCGTCACTCACCGGCGGTGCCGCCGATGGTCAGTTCCGAGACGCGGAGCGTCGGCTGTCCGGCGGAGACGGGCACGCCCTGCCCGAACTTGCCGCACGTCCCGGGCCAGGTTCCGAAGTCGTTGCCGAGCGCGTCGACGTGGCGGAGCGTCTCGGGGCCGTTGCCGATGAGGTTGGCGGCGCGTACCGGCTCGGTGATCTCGCCGTTCTCGATGAGGTAGGCCTCGGTCATCCCGAACACGAAGTCGCCCGTTGCCGTGTTCACCTGCCCACCCCCGAGCTGGGCGCAGTAGATGCCATACGGCGTCTGGCGCACGATCTCGTCGGGATCGTCCTCCCCCTCGAGGAGGTACGTGTTCGTCATGCGCACCATCGGGAGGTGCTGGTACGTCTCTCGCCGTCCGTTCCCGCTCTGCTCTCGTCCTTCCTTCCGCGCGCGGATCAGGTCCCACATGTAGTCGGTGAGGACACCGCCCTCGATGAGCACGTTGTGGCGCGCCGGCGCGCCCTCGTCGTCAATGGCGTACGCGCCCCACTCGCGCGCCAGCGTCCCGTCGTCGACCAAGGTGACAAGGGGCGACGCGACCTGCTCGCCGGCGCGGCCGCGGAACACCGACGCGTCCTTCGCGACAAGGTCGGCTTCGAGGCCGTGGCCGCAAGCCTCGTGGAACAGGACGCCGCCGGCGCCCTTCTTCAATACCACGGGCAACTTGCCGGTCGGCGCCGGCCTCGCCCGCAGCATCGTGAGCGCCCGCCGGGCGGAGGTACGCGCCACTTCCTCCGGGTCGATGTCGTCGAAGAGCTCGAAACCGACGGTCAGGCCCGGCGCCTCCATCCCCGTCTGCATGCCCGTGTCGGCGACGGCGACCGTCTGCACGAAGAAGCGCGTCCGCACCTGGTCGTCCTCGGCCAGCAGCCCGTCGGAGTTGGCCACGAGGATGCGGCGGCGCGAATCCGCATACGACACGCTGACCTGCCGGATGGCGTCGCCCTCGGCGCGGGCGGCGTCGTCGGCCCGCGCGAGCGTCTGCACCTTCCGCGCCTTCTCCACCGACTCCGGCTGCACGCGCACCTCGTGGGGCGGCGTGACGTCCCGGCGCTCGAGGCCGACGACGTTGGTCGTGCCCTCCCCGCCGCGCGCGGCGGCCGCCGCCGCGCCCGCTGCCTCTTCCAGGCCCGCCTCCGACAGGTCGGCGGTGTGCGCGAACCCGGTCGTCTCGCCCCGCACCACCCTGATGCCGGCACCCCGGTCCCGACCGGACGTGAGCTCTTCGACCTTGCCGTCGTCCAGGCGCGCCGACGACGCGCGGCGATCCTCGGCGAAGACCTCGGCGAAGTCACCACCCGCGCGCAACGCGACATGCAGCGTGCGATCGAGAACATGTTCGTCGATCATCGCGGCTCCCTATCGGTGTTCATTGGCTCAGTCGCCACAGCTACCCTACGCCGGTGCCTCTGCAGCCAGGACTTGTGGGAGTCGTCGAGATGGTCGTCACGAACGACGACACCGCTCCCGCGTTCCAGAGCGGAAGCGTGCCCGTCCTGGCGACCGGGCGCGTCGTCGGCCTGGCGGAGTCGGCCACCGTCCTCGCCGTCGGCGACCGCCTCGAGGAGGGCAGCACGACCGTCGGCTACCGCGTGCAGCTCGACCACCTCGCTCCGACCGCGGTCGGGAGCCACGTCAAGGCGGAGGCGATGCTGGAGGCCGTGCAGGGGCGGCGGCTCACGTTTCGAGTGTCCGTGACCGACGCGCGTGGTCTCGTGGCGGCGGGAAAGATCACCCGGGTCGTCGTCGAGCGGGCCCGCTTCCTCGAGAAGGCCACAGGGAGCTGACGCCGGTGGCCGGGCAACCCCCGCCGTCGGCGCCGTGGACCGCGCCACCCCCGCCCCCCTCGTGGGCCCCCCGACCCCCGAGGCCGCACCGTCGCCGCGTCTGGATCTACCTGCTCGTCGGCGCCGTCATCGTGATCGTCGGCCTCGCAATCGCGAGCGGGACGATCTGGATCCAGAAGATCAAGCCACCGATCGACGCCGCCAACGACTACCTGCGCGACATATCGCGCCGCGACTACCAGGCCGCGTTCGGCCAACTCTGCGCGACGGAGAGAGTGGACGGGTCACCCCGATCACTCGCGGACACCGTCGACCGGATCGTCGTCTTCGGGGTCGACGACTACGAGGTCAGCCCGTTCGAGGTCCACATCGACGGCAATCGGGCGACGGTCGAGGCCGACCTCAGCCCGGGCGTCGGCGGCGGCGACTCGGGCATCGTGCGGATCCGCCTGCAGGAGATCGGCGGCAAATGGCGGCCGTGCGGCGGGCAGTTCGGGTTCGTGGACACACCGGTGACGAGCAGGTCGGCCTAAGCCAGATTGCTCGAGCGCGGGTAGGCGTCGTCGGGGTCGGTGAGGACGTTCACGAGCGAGGGGCCAGGGGTGGCGAACGCCCGGTCGAGGGCGGGACCGATCGCACCGGGTTCGGCGACGAGCTCGCCGTGACCGCCGAGCGAGGTCATCACCTCGTCGTAGCGCGTCCCGGGACGCAGCTCGGCGACCACGTCGTAGCCGTAGATGAGCTGCATCGGGTGCTTCTCGAGCCCCCAGATCCCGTTGTTGCCGACGATGCCGACGACGTCGGCGCCGAAGCGCACGAGGGTGTCGAGGTCGCCGAGCGAGAACCCGAGCGCGCCGTCGCCCCACATCACGACGACCTGCCGCCCCGGATGCGCGAGCGCGGCGGCGAGCGCGTACCCGCACCCCGTGCCGAGACAGCCGTACGGCCCGGGGTCGATGAACCCGCCGGGCCGGTACGTGTCGACGTACTTGCCTGCGTACGACACGAAGTCGCCGCCGTCGCCGATGACGATCGCGTCGCGGTCGAGGCGGCGGCGGAGCTCGCCGTACACGCGCGTCGGCCTGATCGGCGACGCGTCGGCGTCCAGGTCGTCCACCTCGCGGGCTCGGCGCGCGTCCTCCTCTTCACGTAGCCGCGTCACCCATCCGTCCCGGTCGCGGCTCGACGGCGACACGCGCGTCGCGTCGGCGAGTCCCGCGAGCATGCGGGCGAGGTCCCCCGCTGCGCCGGCCGCGAGGTCCACGCTTCGTGCCACGCCGGCGGCGGAGTCGGCCAGGTGCACGACGCGGGCGTCGCCGAACCGCCCGAACCCGAGACGGAAGTCCAGGGGCGCGCCCGCCACCACGACCAGGTCGGCCTCCGCGAAGGCGGCTCCCCGTACCCGCGAGAAGGCGAGCTCGTGGTCGGCCGGCAGCAGCCCGCGTCCCAGGCCGTTGGCGAAGACAGGCAGGCGCGCGGCCTCCGCGAAGGCGCGGAGAGCATCCTCTCCTCGGGCCCAGAAGACGTCCGCCCCGACCATGAGGACGGGTCGGTCGGCTTCGTCGACGAGCTTGGCGACCGCCGCGATCGCGTCGCCGTCGGGCGCGGCGCCGGCCAGCTCGTCGGGCCGGGGAGGATCAGCCAGCGTCGCCGAGGCGCCGCCCCAGGCGTCGAGCGGGATGTCGACGAACGCCGGGCCACGATGCGGCGTGCACGCGGCGCGTAGCGCGGCGTCGACGAGCTCCGGGATCTGTTCAGGCGCGGTTGCGGTGCGTGCCGTCTTCGTGATCGACGAGACGATCGGCACGTGGTCGAGCTCCTGCAGCGACCCGGCGCCCCACCGCGCCTGCGGTGCGCGTCCGCCGAGCACGAGCATCGGCGTCCCGTTGAGCGACGCCGACGTGATGGCGCTCACGCCGTTCGTGACGCCCGGCCCCGCGGTCAGCGCAGCGGCCCCCGGGCTGCGGGTCACCTTCGCCCAACCCTCGGCCGCGAACGTCGCCGTCTGCTCGTGGCGTGTGTCGACCAGCCGGATGGCGGTCTTGACGCATCCGTCGTAGAGGGGGAAGAGATGCCCGCCCGACAGCGTGAAGAGCGTGTCGACGTCGTGGCGGCGAAGCGTCTCGGCCGCCAACCGACCGCCGTCGGCCTCGAGCTGCTCCGTCACGCGGCCGGCGCGCGCTCGACCCCGAGCAGGAAGCCGTCCAGCGCCTCGAACCACGGGCCCGGGTTCTCGAACTGCGGCGAGTGACCGGCGTCGCGCACGACGACCAGCTCGGCGCCGGGAATAACGGCAGCCATGGCGCGCGACGCGTCGACGAACGGCTCGTCCTGATCGCCCACGATGACCAGCGTCGGGCAATGCACACCGGCGAGCAACTCGAGCTGGTCGGGTTGGTGCACGAGCTCCAGGAGCATCGTCGCCCACATCACCGGTGACAGCGCCTGCCAGTTCCGTGCCTCGTACTCCAGCATCTCGGGCCGTTCGGCGAGGAGGCGCAGATGCGCAGGCGACTCGAGCGTTCCCGCCTCGTCGAGCATCGGCTTGAGGACGTCCTTGCCCTGCTCGAGCATGATCCCGGCGGCGAGCTCGGCCAGCTCCGGGTCGAGCCGAGGGATCGGCCCCGGTGACGTGTCCATGAGGACGAGCGCGTCGATCCGCTCCGGTTCCGCCAGCACGACCCGCCGCGACACCATGCCGCCCATCGAGTGCCCGAGCAGCCGAAAGGCGTCGATGCCGAGCCCGTCGGCGACGGCGACCACGTCGGCGGCCATCCGGTCGAGCGAGTACGCGGCCGCATCGTCCGGCTTGCCGCTCGCGCCGTGGCCGCGGTGGTCCAAGGTCACCACCCGGTGCCACGCCGCCAACGCGTCGACGTGGTCGGCGAAGTCCTCCTTGGCGCCGCCGAACCCGTGGACGAGCAGCAGCCCCGGCCCGCTCCCGGTGTCGGTGACCTCGAGAGCCACGCCGTCGTCCATGGTCATCCGCATGCCGATTCCCCTCCCGAACCTCGCCTCCATCGTCCGCCGGCGTCGTCAGGGCAGGCCAGGAGGCGCTTGTAGGCTACGCCGATGGCCGTGACCGACAGCGCGGCAACGTCGCGCCGCCAGTCCCTGGGCCGATGGCTGCGTGTCATCGTCAGCGCGGTGCTGCTCGCGGTGCTGGTCACGAAGATCCACCCCGAGGACCTGCTCCCCGAGCGGCGCCACTTCTCGACGCTCGCCTTCCTCGTCGCCGGCCTGATCATCACGGGGCTCGGCATCGTCCTCTCGGCCTGGCGCTGGCAGCGCGTCCTCGACGTGTTCGACGTCCGGGTCCCGTTGCGGACGCTGACGAAGCACTACTTCGCGGGGCAGTTCGTCGGGAACGTGCTCCCGTCGACGATCGGCGGCGACGTGGTGCGCGTGAGCAGGGGCGCGACCACGACCGGGTCGGGCAGCGTGGCATTCGCCTCGGTCGTCCTGGAACGATTGTCGGGGTTCATCGCGCTGCCGCTGCTCGTGTTCATCGGCTTCCTGCTCCGTCCGTCGCTGCTCGACAACAATCACGCGTGGATCGCCCTCGCGATCGCGTTCGGCACACTGGTACTCCTCGCCCTGATTCTCGTGGTCGCCGGACACCCGAAGATCGCCGGCCGCTTCGCCGAACGCGAGAACTGGATGCGGTTCATCGGCGCGGTGCACGTCGGCATCGACCGACTCCGGCACCATCCGCGCGACGCATTCGGCGTGCTCGGCGCGGCGGTCGTCTATCAACTCTCGGTCGTTGCCTCCCTGTACTGCGCGGTGCAGGCGCTCGACATCTCGATCCCGACCGCGGCGGTGATCGCGTTCATTCCGGCCGTCGCGATGGGACAGACGGTCCCGCTGTCCGTGAGCGGGTTCGGTGTACGCGAGGGTCTGCTCGTGCTGTTGCTGCATCCGCTCGGCGTGTCGACGTCGAGTGCAGTCGCCCTCGGCCTCTTCTGGTACGGGATGCTGCTCATCGTGAGTCTCCTCGGCGCACCGGCATTCGCCATGGGCCAGCGCGCGGTGCGCTCGGCCACCGGTTCGGGCGGCGACACAAGCAACCCGTGAGCATCCTGGAGCGGCCCGAGGGCCGTGTGCTTCCTCGGCTGCCGGGCGGACGCCGGCTCCGCGACGGCCACTACATCTACTGGTGGCTCGAGATCCTCGCCGTCGTCGCGTTCTACCTCGTGTACTCGGCGATCCGGAACGCCAACCAAGGTGGCACGGCCGAGGCGTTCACCCACGCCAAAGAGCTCATCCGCATCCAAGAGGTCCTCGGCATCAACCACGAGCAGGTCCTTCAGGAGTGGGCCCTGCACTTCAAGCCGCTCATCGTCGCCTGCAACTACTTCTACGGGTCGCTGCATTTCGTCGTGACGGCGGGCGTCGGGATCTACCTGTTCCGCAAGTGGAGCGACGACTGGCCGCTGTGGCGCAACACGCTCGCCATCACGACCGGGCTCGCACTGATCGGCTTCATCCTGTGGCCGCTGATGCCGCCGCGCCTGCTGCCCGAGAGCTACGGCTTCGTCGACACGCTGGCGAAGTACCCCACGTTCTGGTCCTTCAACTCGGGCGCGGTCAGCAAGATCTCGAACCAGTTCGCGGCGATGCCCAGCGTGCATTGCGCGTGGGCGCTCTGGTGCACGTGCGTGATGGTGCCCCGGGTCCGGCGCCGCTGGGTCAAGGCCGCGTTCGTGCTGTACCCGGTCGGCACGGTCACCGTGATCGTCCTCACCGGCAATCACTACATCCTCGACGCCGTCGGTGGCTTCGCCGTGCTCGGCATCGGGTACGCGCTCGCCCGCCCGTTGACCCGCGCCGGCCAGGGTCCGCCCGTTCCGGTCACCTCGTAGTAGCAAGGACGCTCGCATGGATCTGGACCACGTAGCCCTGGCGACGCGCGACGTGCGAGACGCCCTCGACGTCCTCGTCGGCGAGCTCGGCGGGATCGTCTTGTTCGGCGGCAACAGCGCCGGGTTCCGGCCCATGCAGCTGCGGTTGGGCGATGCCACCGGGGGCATGAACATCGAGCTGCTCGAGCCGTGGGACGTCGAGCGGAACGACTTTCTCGAGCGCTTCGTCGCCCGCCACGGCGACGGACCGCACCACCTCACGTTCAAGGTGGACGACCTCGCGGCGACGCTCGCGCGCGTCCGCACCGCCGGCTATCGCCCCGTCAACATCGACCTCTCCGACCCGAACTGGAAGGAGGCGTTCCTCCATCCGCGGGAGGCACACGGGACGGTCGTGCAGCTCGCCGAGGCACACGGGGACTGGGGCACGCTGGCAGAGCAGATCGACCGAGCGCAGCGGGTCGGCGCCAACGGCCATCCCCGCTGGTGGCCGGACCCGCCCCCGCCGGGCGATCGGGCGGGGTTCCTGCGCCGCGTCGTGATCGGCACGCCCTCGCTGCCGGCGACCCTCGGGTTCTTCGCCGGACTGTTACAGGGCGACGAGGTAGCCGGGGGCGAGGGCTGGGTCGAGCTGGCATGGCCGGGCGCGGCACGCGTGAAGCTCGAGGATCGACCGGGCCGCCCGCCGGGCGTGGACCGGCTCGAAGCGGACGTGGTCGGCGACGGCCCCTTCGGTGAGCGGACGGTGGCCGGGACGCGCCTCCTGCTCGAGCCGCGCTAGCTCGCAATCGAGACCGATGAGAGGGGCACCTCGGGCAGGGGCCGGGGTTTCCCCGGCCCCCGATCAAGACGATGGTTGGCTGGAGCGCTTGCGCAAGCAAGCGCGACCAGGAAGCTGTCAGTCGCGACGCTCGTCTCTCCGCCCACGACGGCGGCGCCGTCCGAGGAGGTAGGCGACGAGCATCCCGAGGAGCGCCGAGACGATGATCAAGTAGATCACCCGCGCGTCCCAGTGGAAGAACAGGAACGAGACCCGAACGTCGTTTCTGTTCTGGACGGCGAAGATGATCAGCACCGTCGCGATGACCAACGCGCCGATCAGGCGCATCTGGTTCTCGCGGGTCGGTGGCCGCCCCTGTGGTCGCTGCGGCTCGTCGGCCATGGCTCCCTCCCTCCGGCCGACTGACGCTATCTCGCCGCGCCGGCGGCGGCGGCCGCTGCAGCCTGCTCGTCCCGATGCCGGGCGACGAGCCTGCGCACGCCGTCACGAACGGCGCGGTCAGCCAACGACAGGTACGACTCGCGCGCGGTGATCAGGCCCAGCCGACGCGGCGGAACGTCGCGGAGCGCGACGCGGCGCACGCGCGTGAGCTCGGGCGGAATCGCCGTCTCGGGGAGCACCGACGCGCCACCGCCGGCCGCCACCATGTCGGCGATCAACCTGATGCCCTCGACCTCGACCGGCACCGCGATGCTCAGCCCGGTCTCGGTCGCGGCGTCGTCCACCTCGCGCCGCAGCGGGTTCCCCACCGGAGGCAGGATCATCGGCAGCTCGGCGAGGCGCGCGAGCGACACGGGCTCCGGCCCGAACTCCGTCGCGTCGGCGGGCACCAGGCCGACCAGCGTCTCGTCGAGGAGGTGCTCGACGTCCAGGCGGGGAGACGTCATCGGCTCGGTTACGACGGCCTGTCCGAGCTCCCCCGCGAGCACCTCCGAGGCGAGCCGTTCGGACGCGCCTTCGTTGATGCGGAGCTGCACGCCGGGCGCCTCCGACCGCAGGTCGGCGACCAGGGCCGGGATCATCCAGCGGCTGGCGGTTCCGACGATGCCGAGGCTGGCGTGCCCGGTGCGCAGCCCCTGCAGCATCGACAGGTCGGCTTGCATGGCCTCGAGCTCGCGTCGGATGCGACGGGCCCGCTCGAGGACCACCTCGCCGCACTCGGTCGGCGTCGCCCCCCGCCGGCCTCGAACCAGCAGGTCGGCGCCGAGCTCCTCCTCGAGCTGGCGGACCTGCTCCGACACGTTCGACTGGACCGTCGACAGCGCGTCCGCGGCGGCGGTGAAGGAACCTTGCTCGGCGATGGCCAGCAAGGTGTCGAGATGCCGAAGTTCCATCGCCATGCCCCTTTTGCCCACGGTCCGGCCATCAGAATGTTCGATGGATGCCATCAATCCTAACTGTTGGACAGATTCGAGGCCAGCGGTCAGGATGGTGTCAGGACGACTCGGGGGGTCGGTAGCCCCCCACCGGCTCCCCGGAGTCCTCCTACTCGAAGGCCAACTAGCGGAGGTCGGCCTTGGCGGCCGTGGAGACCATCTCCAACTTGATCTTCAGCGGACCCCTGGCGTGGACCGCGGACGCGTCCTGCCAGGGACGCAGCGAGCTGTTCTTCGCTCCCGCCGGTGAGCGACCCGAGGCCCGCGTCCTGCGCGAGAGCCAGGCCCGTTCCGTGTGCACCTCGTGTCCCGTCGTGCGGCAGTGCCGCGACTGGGCGCGCGAGAACCGGGAGTACGGCTTCTGGGGCGGTGAGTCGGAGGAAGAGCGCGCCGCCGCCGGGTTCCGCGTCGACATGCCCGTCGGTCGGGTGGCGCGCTACCCGAAGGGCGCCGGCAGCCCCGTACGGCCCCGCGCCCCTCGCGTCGCCTGAGGCGTCTCCGAACGCACGCATAGGCTGCCCCGCGTGACCGTGGGGAGTCCGGAAGGCGTCGATCTCGAATCGCTGCGCGGATTCTTCGCCGACAATGTTGCCGGTGCCGACGGGCGCCCACTGTCTGCAGAGCTGATCGCCGGCGGCCGCTCGAACCTCACGTACGGCATCACCGACGGCGAGCACGAGTGGGTTCTCCGCCGCCCTCCGCTCGGTCACGTGCTGCCGACCGCGCACGACATGGTGCGCGAGTACCGCGTCATCACCGCGCTCGGTGACACCGACGTCCCCGTCCCGCGGACGTACGCGCTGTGCGAGGACGACGCCGTCAACGGCGCGCCGTTCTACGTGATGGAGCGCGTCCACGGGCGCATCCTCCGCTCCGGCGAAGAGCTGGCCGCGCTCACGCCCGACGAGGCCGCGGCATGCTCCCGCGAGCTCGTCGACGTGCTCGCCCGGATCCACGGCGTCGACTACGACGCGGTCGGCCTCGGCGACTTCGGCCATCCCGACGGTTTCATGGAACGGCAGCTGCGGCGGTGGGGCCAGCAGTGGGAGCGGTCCAAGGCCGAGGACCTGCCCGAGATCGACGACCTGGCGGCGCGGCTGCGACGCGCGTTGCCAGAGTCGGGACCGCCCACGATCGTGCACGGCGACTACCGGCTCGACAACACCATGCTGGCCGCCGACGACGCGGGACGGGTTGCGGCGGTCCTCGACTGGGAGATGTCGACGCTGGGCGACCCGCTCGCCGATGTCGGGTTGTTCCTCCTCTACTGGGGCCAGTCCGAAGCGCAGATCATCGCCACCGGTCAAGCGATCGACGAGCAAGCAGGCTTCGCGAGCCGCGACGAGATCGTCGATCTCTACGCCAAGGCGAGCGGGCGGGCAATCGACAACCTCGACTTCTACGTCGTTTTCGCGTTCTACAAGCTCGCGATCATCGTGGAGGGGATCGCGGCCCGGTACCGCATGGGGAAGACGCTCGGCGAGGGCTTCGAGCACATGGGCGAGATGGTCAAGAACCTCGTCGGCGAGGCGCTCGAGCAAGCCGACCGCTCGTCGATCGCGGCGCTGCGCGCATAGATCCCGAGAGTCGCAACGACACCGGCGGTCGATAGGCTGCCGGGCGGCGATGGGGCTCGCCTGAACCGCCGCTCCCGGCTGATGGCTCCTACCTGCGCAGCGAAGGTGGAGCCTTGCCGACGACCGACCGGCGCCTCGGAGCAGTTGTCGCCGTGGCCCTCGGGGGTGCACTGGGTGCCCCGGCCCGATACGAGCTCAGCGAGCGATTCCCGGCCGCGCCCGGATCTTTCCCATGGGCGACCTTCTGCATCAACGTGTCGGGATCGTTCCTGCTCGGGCTCCTGTTGACGGTCGTGCTCGAACGCTGGCCACCCACGCGGTACGTGCGACCGTTCGCCGCCATCGGGGTGCTCGGCGCGTACACGACGTTCTCGACCTTCTCCGTCGAGGCTGATCTGCTGATCAGGAACGGCCACATCGCGCTCGGCATCGCCTACGTGTTTGCCAGCTTGGCAGCAGGTGGCGCAGCTGTGTATCTCGGGATCGTGGCCGGTCGACTGCGGCTGGCTTGGCGAAGGAGCACACGATGAAGTTGGAAGGATCGGGCGAGCGCTTGACGATCTTCGTCGGCGAGAGCGATCAACACGGGCACAAACCGCTCTATGCGGAGATCGTCGAGCGAGCCCACCGGGCCGGGCTCGCCGGCGCGACCGTCGTGCGCGGCTTCGAGGGATTCGGGGCGTCCAGTCGCATTCACACGGCGCGGATCCTGCGCATGACCGAGGACTTGCCCGTCGTCGTCATCATCGTCGACCGCGTCGACCGGATCGACGCCTTCCTCCCGACACTCGACGACCTGATCACGGAGGGTTTGGTCGTCCGTGAGGAAGTGGAGATCGTGAAGTACGTCGGGCGTTCCGCCGACTCGTGATGCTCCTCGCCATCGCGACCGCAGGTGCTCTGGGGGCGGCGAGCCGCTACCTCGTCGACGGGTTCGTGCAGGACCGCGTCCAAGGCGTGTTCCCGTGGGGAACCTGGGTGATCAACGTGAGCGGATCACTGGTCCTCGGCTTCCTCACGGGCCTGGCGCTGTATCACGGTCTGACCGACGCGCCGAGGGCGGTCATCGGAGCCGGCTTCGTCGGCGCGTACACGACCTTCTCGACGTTCACGTTCGAGAGCGTGCGTCTCGTCGAGGAAGGGTCGCGCTATGAAGCGGCGCTCAACGCCGCCACCAGCACCGTGGCCGGGATGTTCGCCGCCGCCGTCGGCCTGGTACTCGCTGCCCTCTGACTCCCGCCTCGCGCGTCAGACGTAGCGGCTGATGTAGCCGCGGGCACGGAACACTGCGAGCATCCGCACGACGAACCACACCGACGCGACCGCGAGCACGAGCGCGCCGACGGCGGCGATCCCGAGCTCGTCCCACGGCAGTCCGTCACCGTCGAGGACGGCACGCGCAGCGGCGAAGATGTGGGTCAACGGCAACACGCGGCCGATCGGCTGGAGGATCCCGGGGAGCGCACTGACCGGATAGAAGATGCCCGACAGCGGCATGAGCATCGCGAGAAGTCCCCAGGCGAGGATCTCGGCGCCCTGGCCGACCCGCAGGATCAGGCCGATCACGATCATGCCCACCGACCAGCCGACCACGAGCAGCAACGCGACGATCGGCACCAACGCCAGGCCGACGTCGGTGATGTTGAACGCGAACAGCCCGAGCGCGACGAGCCCGACGACGGTGACGCCGATCGCCAGCTTGGCCAGCCCGAACAGCACCACACCGGCGGCGTACTCGCCCTCGCGCAGCGGCGTCACGAGCAGGTTCAGCAGGTTCCGGGACCAGGTCTCCTCCATGAAGCCGGTCGCGAGGCTGATCTCGGCCTGGAACACGACGTGGAAGAGCAGGATCCCGGCGAGCAGGAGGCCGGCGCCCTTGGCGCCCGCGCCCGTCTGGTCCGCGAAGTAGACGCCGATCGCGCCGAAGAGCAGCGCGTCGACGACGGGCCACACGACCACGTCGAACCAGCGTTGCGGCGACCGTTGCAGCACGTACGCGTGCCGGCGCGCCACCGCCCGGATCCGCAGCCAGCTCACGCTCCCCTCCTTCTCCGTTGCTCGGGCACGCGCTCCTGGCGCTCTTCGGCCAGGTGCAGGAACACGCCCTCGAGGTCGTCCCGGCCGAAGCGGGCCGCGACGTCGCCGGGGCGGCCGTCGGCGACGATCTGCCCCTGGGAGATGAACACCACCCGGTCGCAGAGTCGCTCCACCTCGACCATGTTGTGGCTCGTCACGAGGAGGGCGGCGCCGTCCTCGGCGCACAGCCGGTTCAGCCCCGTGCGGACCTTCAGCGCGACGTCGGGATCGAGCGACGCCGTGGGCTCGTCGAGGATCAGCAGCGCCGGGCCGTGCAGTGCCGCCTTCACGATCCCGACCAGCGTCCGCTGGCCCGAGGAGAGCTCGTTGCCCATGGCGTCGCCGAGGTGGGTGATGCCGAACCGCTCGAGCCCGGCTTCGACCTGAGGGGTCGGGTCGTGGAGCCCGTAGAGCTTCCCGAAGAGGCACAGGAACTCGCGGACGCGCAGCCGCTCGGGCAGCGGCAGGTACCCGGCGGCGAACCCGACGCGCGCGGCGGCGGCGCTGCGGTGACGGGGCAGCCGGTACCCGGTGACCTCGACCCAACCGGTGTCCGGCGTGACGACACCGAGGAGCATGAGGAGGGTCGTCGTCTTGCCGGCGCCGTTGGGCCCGAGAAGCGCGACGCGCTCACCGGCGCCGACCGTGAGGTCGATGCCGTCGACGGCTCGGATGCGCTTGTACTGCTTGACGAGCCCGCGAGCGCGCAGGACGTCCCCGTCGAAGATGGGCATGACGCGAGCATGACAGACGGCTGAGCGCGTCATCGCGGGGATTTAGGATCACCATCCGTGCGATGGGTGTGGAACGAGGGCGAACGGCAGGTCGTCGAGGCCGCGGACTCCGCCGCGCTGACGCACAACCTGAATCTCGACCCGCCCGTCGAGCACCTGCGCATGGTGTGGGCGATCGGGCTGAACTACCGCGACCACGCCGCCGAGACGGGGGCACCGATCCCGCCCGAGCCGGTGGTGTTCGTGAAGTCGACCGGCTCGGTCGTCGGCCACGGCGCCGACATCCTGATCCCGCCGCACGTCGCCCAACCCGACTACGAGGGCGAGCTGGCAGTCGTGATCGGACGACGCGCCCGGGACGTCCCGGCCGATGAGGCGGTGGACGTGATCGAGGGCGTGACGTGCGCGCACGACGTCAGCGCCCGCGATCACCAGTTCACGACGGGACAGTGGGTGTGGTCGAAGTCGTTCGACACGTTCTGTCCGCTCGGTCCGGTGCTCGTGACTCCCGACGAGCTCGACCTCGACCACCTCGACGTCGAGACGCGCGTCAACGGCGAGGTCCTGCAGTCCTCGAACACGGACCAGCTCGTGTTCTCGGTCCCGGAGCTGATCGCCCACCTCTCGCGCGGGCTCACGCTGGAGCCGGGCGACGTGATCCTCACGGGCACACCGGGCGGCGTCGGCATGGCCCGCAACCCGCAGCGGTGGCTCGAGGACGGCGACGTCGTGGAGATCACGATCGGGGGGATCGGTACGCTGCGGAACCGGGTCATCCGGCGGTAGCCACACGGGCGAACGACCGGAGACCGAGGGGGGATCGTGGGCTCTGACCTGCACGAGACGGCACGCCGGCTGCGCAACCTCGTCGAGCCGATCGCCGCGGGCGTGTACTTCGCGCCCGAGGCCCAGCAGCGCTACGAGGCGCTGGGGCTCAACTACTTCGAGGGGTACTTCTGCAGCCGGAGCGCGTGTTTGGGGAAGGCACCCTGGAGCGTCGTCACCGCCGCCTTCGGTGCGTTCAAGCCCGCCGTCGTCGAGCGCGCCATCACCGGCGGGTGGTCGAAGACGGACCCCGAGCCCATGGTGGCCGCCCGGCGCGATGGCGCCACGGACCAGCTGAACCGCCTGCTGGGTGAGCCCGGCCCCGAGGTGAAGCAGGCGACCGAGATCCTCTTCTCGCTCACGGACGGCGTCGACCCGTCGGGCCGCATGCTCTACTCCGGGCTGTCCGTGCAGCCTGTGCCCGACACCCCGATGGGGCAGTTGTGGCACGCCGCCGACCTCGTGCGCGAGCACCGGGGCGACGGCCACATCGCGGCGTGGATCTCACGCACCGACTCGTGCGAGATCACGGTCCTCACCGAGCTGAGCTGGGGCCTGGAGCCCGGGGCGTACGTGTTCACCCGGGGTTGGAACGCCGAGGAGGTCGATGCCGCCCGCGCCCGGCTCCAGGACCGCGGCCTGCTCGACGGCGACGGCCAGCTGAACGATGCCGGGCGCACGTTCCGCGCCGAGATCGAGCACAGCACGGACCTCGCCGAGCGGGAGGTCATCGACCGCCTCGGCGATCGCGCCGGCGAGCTGTTCTCCCTGATCCAGCCGATCGCGAAGACGATCGTCGAGAACGGCGGCTATCCCGTCGACTTCAGCCAGCTGCGCGGCACACGCGGGTAGGCCGCCGTCGCCGCGGTCGTAAGCTCACCTGATGGCAAGTGTCGCGTGGGAACAACGCCCGGAGTTGCGCCGTCCGGTCCTCGTAGCCGGCTTCGAGGGATGGAACGACGCCGCCAGCGCAGCGTCCGAAGCTGCCGGCTGGCTGACCCGTCAGTTCGGTGCCACGAAGATGGCGTCGATGGACCCGGAGCAGCACTTCGACTTCCAGTCCGCCCGCCCCACCGTGGAGCTCGTCGACGGCGTCACCCGTGACCTGACCTGGCCGGCGAACGAGTTCTTCGCCGTGCCCGTCGACGCCCGCGACCTCGTCGTGCTGCGCGGCATCGAGCCCAACCTGCGGTGGCCGTCGTTCTGCCGGGAGGTGCTCGGCGTCGCCGGCGAGACCGGATGCGAGATGGTCGTGACGTTGGGCGCGCTTCTCGCCGACGTCCCGCACACCCGACCGGTGCGCGTCACGGGCGCGACCACCGACCCCGAGCTCATGAAGAGCCTCCACCTGCAGCGCTCGCGCTACGAGGGGCCGACGGGCATCGTCGGTGTGCTGCACGACACCGCCCGCGCCACCGGAATCGCGTCGGCATCGTTGTGGGCCCCGGTCCCGCACTACGTGTCGACGCCGCCCAACCCGCTGGCGACGCGTGCGCTCCTCGACCGGCTGGGCCAGTTGCTCGGCACCACGTTCGAGCTCGGCGAGCTCGACGAGCTCTCGCAGGCGTGGCAGACCCGGGTCGACGAGGTCGTATCGCAGGACGACGACGTGCGCTCCTACGTCGGACAGCTCGAGGAGCGGTACGACACCGAGGCCGAAACCGACATCCCCTCGGGCGAGGGGCTCGCCGACGAAGTCGAGCAGTTCCTCCGCGACCGGGGCGACGACTGACTAGGCGAGCAGCTCCTTCGCGACTTCTTCCCACAGCGCGGTGCACAAGCCGAGCGATTCCTGGTCGATGCGCTCGTCGTTGCCGTGGAACATCGTGGCGTAATCCTCGAACGTGAGGCGCCGGCTGAACAAGCCGAAGCCGTAGCCGACCGAGCCGGCGCGGCGGAAGAACCGGTTGTCGGTCCCGCCGACCATCACGAAAGGCACGAGCGCCGACCCCTCGACGAGCCGTCCGCTGACCGTCGAGAGCGTGTCCCACAACGGGGTGTCGATCGGCGACGCCGTCGACGGATCGTCATTCCCCTCGATCTCGACGGTGACGTACAGGTCGCCGAGCGCCTCCCGCAAATGGTGGTGGACGTCCTCCTCGGTTTCACCGGGGAGCGTGCGGATGTCGACCTGGATGTCGACCTGGTCCGGGATCACGTTCGTCTTCGTGCCCCCGTGGATGACGGTTGGCGCGAACGTCGTGTGCGTGCACGAGTACACGACTCGTGACAGGCCGAGCGGCAGGGTGCCGGCGAAGTCGCGCAGCTCGTCGTCCTTGAGAAGCGCGTCGCGGAACTCGGGCGGGTACTCCATGCCCTCGACGAACCCGCGCCATGTGTCGTGGATCCGCGTCGGGGGCCGGTACTCGTGCAGGCGTCGGACGACCTCGGCCGCGGTGACCACGGCGTTGTCGGTGCGGAAGGGTTGCGACGCGTGCCCAGGCGTGCCTTTCACGGTGAGCTTCGACCAGTACGTCCCCTTCTCGTCGACCATCACGGGGAGGCGGGCGCCGCCGGGGGTGGGGATCTGGAAGCCGCCCGATTCGGTCAGCACGTAGTCGGCGTACACGGCGTCGCGCTCGTTCTCTACCAGCCACTTGGCGCCCCACGTGCCCAGCGCCTCCTCGTCGGCGACGGCGAGGTAGGTGAGCGTGCCACGCGGTTTGAAGCCGGAGTCGGCGAGCCGCCGGAAAGCGAGCGCCATCGTGGCGGTCTCGTTGAGCATGTCGACTGCGCCGCGCCCCCAGATGAACCCGTCGACGATCTCGGCGCCGAACGGATCGCGACTCCACCCGTCCGGGTTCACCGGTACGACGTCGGTGTGCCCCATCAGGAGCAGCGACGGCGCCTTCGGGTCGCTCCCCTCGATGCGGGCGACGAGGCTGCTGCGGCCGGGCTGGGGCTCGTAGCGCTCCAGGTCGAGGCCGGCGCCCTCGAGGTAGTTGCCGAGCAGGTCGACGCTCTTGGTTTCCTGCCCCGACTCGACGCGGCCGTCGTTGACGCACTGGTTGCGGATCAGGTCGCGTAGGAGATCGGTCGCCTCCGCAGTGGGGTCGTCGGCTCTGGTGGCCACGACCCCGACCCTAGGCCGGTCAGGAAGCGGGAGCGACCGTGTAGATGAGACGGCCGTCCTCGCGGTGGCGTTCCGCGCGCCCCTCGAGCACGAGGTGCTCGAGGTGGGCGAACGTCTCGCTCTCGGCCATGACGCCCCAGTGCTTCTTCGGGAACAGCTCGTGTGAGAGCTCCTGCACGCTGGCGGGGCCGAGTGCCGCCGACGCCGCGCCGAGGAGGTCCATGCGCTCCTGGTGGTGGCGTTTGATGGCCTCGACGCGTCCGGGCACGTCGTCGAACGGATGCCCGTGCGCGGGCAACCCGAGGCGTACGCCCGGGAGGTCGGCGACGAGGTCGAGAGTGGCGATGTAGCTGCGGAGCGCGTCGGCGCCGTTGCCCACACCCGAGACGTGGGGCGTGATCGACGGGAGCACGTGGTCGCCGGCGAGGAGGATCCCGTGCTCCTCGTCGTAGAGGCACAGGTGGTCGAGGGTGTGACCCGGCGTGTGCAACGAGATCCACTCGCGCCCGGCGAGTCGCACGCGCTCGCCGTGACGGACGCGTCGTGTCGGGTCGGGCGGCGTGAACAGCATGCCCAACGCGCGGATCATCACCCGGCGGCGGAACGGCGGCATCGGGTGCTTGCTTCCGCCCCATGGCGTCTCGCCGCCCCAGGGCACGGACTGGCGTTGCCGCTCGACGGTCGGGTCGTCGAGCAGCGGGTCGCCCGTTTCGCGGTCGCGGTCGTCGTCGCCGACCTCGGCGACGGTCGGGAGCTCGTCGGGAGACACGTCGACGCTCTCGGCGACGGCGGCGGCGTCCCGCTCGAGCTGCTCGGCCTCGCGACGCGACAGGCGTGCCTGCTGCTTGCGGGTCTTGCGGTCGAGCGACCACGTCGTGAACGCACGGTGCGTGATCAGCTCCGCGTGCGCTTCGCGAGCGACGCGGCCGGCGCCGCCGAAGTGGTCGGGATGCGAGTGTGTGACGACGACGGTGTGGATGTCGCGCAGCTTGAAGCCGGCGGCCTTCAGCCGGGTCTTGAGCGCCTTCCACGACTGCGGACCGGGGAGCCCAGGGTCGACGACGGCGAGGCCGCGCTCGTCGAGGAGGCCGTACGTGTTCACGTGGCCGAGGCCGGGCATCCAGATCGGCAGTTGCATGCGCAGGATGCCGGGGGCGACCTCGACGATCTCCTCGCTCGCCGGCTCCTGCTCCTGCTTCTTCGGCTTCGGCGGCCTGGATGCCCCGTCGGGGTCACCCGGCCGACGCGCGACGTCGGTCAATCTGCCTCCTTGGCGCCGTCGCAAGCTCCGGCTCTGCGGCGACGATCGGCAAAGCCGTCGTCGCCGCGTGGATGTTACTTGACCACCCGGTCAAGCCTTTCGGGCCGGCAAGCGCCCTTACTCGTACGCGAGCGGCGCGAACTTCGGCCACGGCCGCAGGCGCTCGAGGAGAGCGCCGGCACCGAGGCACAGGTCGTCGCCGTGGCGGGCCGCCACGACCTGGAGCGCAGCGGGTAGACCGTCGACGAGCCCGACGGGGATGCTCGCCGCCGGCTGGCCCGTCATGTTGAACGGCGCCGTGAACGCCGCCGACAAGCCCATGAGGTTCACCTCGCGGCCCGCGACGGTGCCGCTGAGCGTCCCCTCGGCCCGGAAGGCGGTCGTAGGCGTCGTCGGCGTGAGGAGCACGTCGATGTCCGACCAGATGCGTGCCGACGCGACCATCAGCTCGTGGCGACGGCGGATCGCCTTGTACAAGCCGCCGGGTCGGAGGTTCATCATCAGCTCGACACCGGCGCGGTGCACCTCGTCGAGCTCGTCGAGGTGCTGGCTCTCGAAGTCGAGATGGAAGGCGGCCGTGTTCAGCGACGACAACAATCCCCATGCGACGCCGGGCTTGGGCATCTCGACGGGGATGTCGACGAGCTCGAGGCCTGCTTCGGCGACGAGCGACATCGCCGCGTCGTGCGCGACCTTCTCGACTTCGGGATCGGTGCCCGCGTAGCCGAGGGTCGACGTCCACGCGGCGCGCTTCCCCCGGAGACGTTCGGTTGCCTCGCCAGATGCGACGAGATCCTCGAACGGGACCGGCGGTGCCGGGAGCGATGTCGGGTCGGTGGGTGTGGGGCCGGCCGTCGCGTCCAGATAGCGGGCGGCGTCGCGCACCGACCGCACGATCGGACCGTGCACCGACGTCATCGAGTAGTTGAACGGCTCTGGCCCCACACCGAGCAGCCCGAACGTGGTCTTCATGCCGAACAGGCCCGAGTACGACGACGGGATGCGGATCGACCCGCCGCCGTCGCTGCCGGTGCACGCGGGGAACACGCCGGCCGCCACCGATGCCGCCGACCCGCCCGACGAGCCGCCGGGTGTGCGCTCCAGGTTCCAAGGGTTGCGGGTCACGCCGTGCAGCCTGCTGGCGGTGTAGCTGACCACGCCGTGCTCGGGCGCGGTGGTGAGCCCGACGAGCACGGCGCCGGCTTCGCGCAGGCGCGCCACTTCGGCGCAGTCGAACTCGGCGACGGCGCCGGCTTCGGCGTACGGCACCGACGCGTTCGTGTCGGGCCAACCCTGCACCTGGGCGAGCTCCTTGACACCCATGGGGATACCGGCGAACGGGCCCGGGTCGTCGCCGGCGGCGACGCGCTGGTCGACGCGCTCGGCGTCGGCCCACGCCCGATCCGGGTCGAGGAAGCACACGGCGTTGAGCCTCGGATCGAGACGCTCGATCCGCGCCAGCGAGAGCTCCAGCATGTTCCGGGCGCTCAGCTCACCGGCACGGACGCGATCGGCGAGCTCCCACGCATCGTGCTCCCACAATTCAGTCATGCGGCGAGCCTAGCGATGTCGTTGGTTTCAAGGAGTTCCGCGCCTTCGAGCACAGCGCGTTCGCCCGCTTCGCGAACGAGGACTTGCTCAGGGAGCTGTGGTCGTCGTCGCTTCCGCCGCACGCTGTTCCGGCGACGGCAGCGAGCGCGACGGCGGAGGCGGCGAAGATCGTCAGGAGTCGAGATCCGCGCATGAGGGCAGATGTTAGGTTCGCCGTCGATGCGCACCGCGAGCGCGGTCTGGCGTTCGTCTCCCGAGCTCGTCCTCGCGCTCGACGAGCACTTCGGGCCGCCGGTCGACAGCTACGTGAACGGCTCGCAGACGTGGCTCCTCGACAACGGGCCGGGCGGCGCCGCCCTGGAGTGGCGGTTGCACCCGGTCGCCTCGTACCGGCCGCCCGCCGAGCTCTCGCACTACGACCTGTGGGAACGCGTCGTCGCGCAGCTGCGCGCCGGCGGTGACCCGGGCGCGCTCGCGCTGGGCGAAGAGGTCCGCGCCGTCGAGTCGCTGTGGGAGGGGCTCGAGGCGTTCGCCGCCTACGGCGACGAGGTCGAGCCGGCCACTCTCGCCCAGGCCGCGACCGCCGCGATCGGCCGGCCGCCCGACGCCGCCGGACTCGTCGACCACGATCGGGTCGGCGAGACGTGGGAGCGGGCGCGCGGCGACGTGTCGATCGTCGGCCTCCTTCTCGAGGAGCTCCGCGTCTGATGCGCGGCGTGTCAAGCTCGCGTCGATGAACCGCGACGAGCTGGCTCGGACCGTCTACCGGCGGACGCACCTCACAGGCGAGTTCCGCCTGCGCTCGGGCGCGATCAGCGACGAGTACTTCGACAAGTACCTGTTCGAGGCTGATCCGTGGCTGTTGCGATCGATCGGCGAGGCGCTGGTGCCGCTGCTCCCGCCCGCCACGGACGCGCTGGCCGGGCTGGAACTCGGCGGCGTGCCGCTGGCGACGATGCTCTCGCAGCTGACCGGGTTGCCGGCGATGTTCGTGCGCAAGGAGGCGAAGACCTACGGGACCTGCCGCCTCGCCGAGGGCGGCGAGCTCGACGGACGTCGTCTCACGGTGGTCGAGGACGTCGTGACGTCGGGCGGGCAGGTCGTGACGTCGTGCGGTGATCTGCGCGAGCGGGGCGCCCTCGTCGAGCACGCCGTGTGCGTCATCGACCGTGAGGCGGGCGGCGCGAAGAACCTGGCCGAGGTCGACGTCGAGCTGCGCGCGCTGTACACGATGCGCGAGCTCGAAGACGCCGCTGGCTGACCCTTCTTGCTTGTTTTGGCGCCGTGCACATACCTCGTGGGTACGTAGGCGGCGCCAAAACGCTCAGGTGCCACGCCAGGGAGGCGTGCGGGGCTGATCGAAGTCGGCGGGACGAGTCTCGCCCTCGATGGCGGCGAACGCGGTGTCGACCCACCGGGCGCCCCCGGCGAGCGGCTCGGGCAGCTGATCCCGGGCGAAGAAGCCGACTCGCCGTGTCTCGAGCGGATGGCCCTGCAGCTCGCCACCGAGCATCCGGCAATGGAACACGAGCGAGTAGAGCGGAACGCGCGCGAAGCCGAGGCGCAAGCCGTCGAACACGGCGATGAGCGACACGGGCTCGACCTCGATGCCCGTCTCCTCGTAGACCTCCTTCACCGCGACCTCCGACGGCGAATACCCGACATCGGCCCAGCCGACGGGGTACAGCCACACTCCGGAGTCGGCCCGCTGCGTAAGAAGGATCTCACCGGCCTCGTTGCCGACCACGGCGGCAACCGCCACCTTCGGTGTCACATAACCGGCGACCCCGTCGCCCACCGACGCCAGCCATTCCTCGAACAGGGCGTCGCTCTCGGCCTCTTCGAGCGCCGCTGCTCGAATATCGGCCGCGACCTTCAGCACCTCCTGAAAGCGCTCCTTCTCGTAGAGGCTCTGCGTGAACCCGAGGCCAGTGCGCGCGATGCCGCTCAGCGACTCTGCCCAACGCAAGAGGTCGGCGGCAGAGATCGGGTCCGGTTCAGCCACGGCCACTCCTTTCGTCGCCGTCGCAAGCTCCAGCTTTGCGGCAACGGTCGGCAAAGCCGCCGTTGCCGCGGAGCCTAGGGCGAGCCTCAGGTCGGCTCGGGCAGCCAGTACTCGCTCGTCAGCCGCGCGATCAGCGTCGCCTTGAGCTGATCGAGCGTGAGTTTCTTGAGGATCTTGTCGCCGGCGGCGTCGTGCACGTAGAAGACGTCGACGACGCGCTCCCCCAACGTCGAGACCTTCGCGGTGCGGACGTCGACGTCGAGGTCGGCGAACGTCGACGCCACCTGCGCGAGCAGGCCGACGTGATCGGGGGCGTGGACCTCGACGACGGTCGCCGTGGGGGATGCATCCTGGTCGACGACCACAGCCACGTCGCCCGGGTCGGGGATCCGGTAGCGACGGATGCGGGCGCGCAGCTGCTCGGCGAGCGGCAGCTCGCCGGTCAACACGCTGCGCAACACGTTTATGACCGCGTCGCGACCCGCCTGTTCGGCCAGCCGGCCGTAGTGGTCGGCGCCGTCGAACACCTCGAGCGCCATGCCGTCGGCGATGTAACCGGCCGCGTCACGGATGTCGAAGCCGAACAGCGCCAGCACGCCGGCGACTTGCGCCAGCAGCCCGGTGCGGTCCGGGGCGGCGACGGCGCATTCGAGCAGGCCGTCGTCGCGGTCGCTCCAGTCGATCGCCAGCTCCCGTCGGGCCAGCAGCGCGCGATGGCGCTCGAGAGTGTCGCGACGGTGCGCGTCCAGTCCGGGACCGACGACGCCCAGCTCGAACAGGCTGTCGGTCTTCGCGAACAGCTCGCGGATGAGCGCCGCCTTCGTCGGCCCCCAGGCGGCGGGACCGGTGGCCTGCGAGTCGCCGACGGTCAGCGCGTAGAGCAGGTCGAGCCGCTCGGAGGTGCCCACGAGACGCCCGAAGCGGGTGATCGTCGCCTCTTCCGACAGGTCGCGCCGGGTGGCGGTCTCGGCGAGCACCAGGTGGTGGCGCACGAGCCAGTCGAGCGTGGCGACGCCGGGCTCGTCGACGCCGATGCGACGAGCGAGCTCCACGGCGGCCTCGGCGCCGACCACCGAGTGGTCGCCCTCCATCCCCTTCCCGAGATCGTGGAGGAGGGCGGCGAGGAGCAGCAGGTCAGCGCGGGCGCGGCGCGCCACCTCGCCGTCGAACCCATCGTCGTCGAGCAGCGCCGCGCACTCCGCGACCGCTTCGAGCAGGTGCCGGTCGACGGTGAAGCGGTGATACGCGTTGCGCTGCGGGAGCGACCGAATGCGATCCCACTCGGGCAGCAGGAGCGTCAGCGCGCCGGCCTGGTCCAGCGCCTCGAACACCGGCACCGCGCCGCGCCCGGCGCGCAGGAGGGACACGAAGGCATCGCGGGCCTCGGCGTCCCACTCGACGACGCCGATCTCCTTCGAACGCTCGAGCGATGCGCGGTCGAACGACGCGCCCAGCTCCGCCGCGGCGGCGGCCGCCCGCAGGACGAGTGTCGCGTCGACGAGAGCATCGGCGGAGAACGCGACGCGCCCGTCGCGTACGACGACGCCTCCGCCGAGGTCGCGGTCGCGCCGCGAGGCGCGCCCACCCGGCCCGCGCTCGGTCGCCTCGAGCCGGGCGAAGACGTCCGCCACGAGCCACGCGATCGCGCGCGCCGCGCCCGCCAGGTCGCGCACGAGGGCGTCGGCGTCCGCGGCGCCGGTCTCGACGGCGATCGCATCCTGCTCCTGGAGCGTCAGCACGTCGGACCGGCTGCCCGTGACCCGGTGCAGCGCGACGCGAACGTCGAGCAGGCGCCCGATCGCCGCGGCCAGGCGGCCGGGATCGCCGTCGCGGAGATAGCCCTGTTCGACGAGCGCCTGCCAGCCGCCGGGCTCACCGAGCGTCCATCCCGCCCACGACAGCGACTGGGCGTCCCGCAACCCGCCGCTGCCGTCCTTGAGGTTGGGTTCGAGCATCTCGGCGACGAGCCCGAACTTCTCGCGCCGGACCTCGGCGGCCGAGCGCAGGTCGTCGACGAGCCGGGCGCGGCGCCGCTGTGCGAGCCGGCGGATGCGCGCGACGCCGTCGGCGAACAGCTCGGAATCGCCCGCGACGTGGCGGGCGTCCAGCCACGCGGTGAGCGCGTGCAGGTCACGCTCGGCCAGCGCGACCTCCTCCTTCACGGTGTTGATCGCATGGCCGACCACGAACCCGGCGTCCCAGAGCGGGTACCAGAGGCGGTCGACGACCTCGGCCACGTTCGTGTGGCCGTCGTGCAGCAACACCACGTCGACATCCGAGCCCGGGCTCAGCTCGGCTCGGCCGTAGGAGCCGACCGCCGCCAGCGACAGCCGTCCTTCGACGGCTTCGGCAGCGGAGGCGAGCGATCGCGTCAGTGCGCCGTCGAGCAGCTCCGCGAGCGCGCGCCCGAACTCCGCCCCGCGGCGGCTGCGATCACCGATGAGACGATCACGCGCCGTCCGCAGCTCGGAGGCGACGACCGGGTCAGAGGGCGTCGGGCCCGGTCTCCCCGGTCCGGATCCGCCAGATGTTCTCGACAGGCACGACCCATACCTTGCCGTCGCCGATCTTGCCGGTGCGAGCCGTTTCGAGGAGCTTCTGGACCACCCGGTCGACATCGCCGTCGTCGACGAGGATCTCGACCCGGACCTTGGGCACGAAGTCGATCGTGTACTCGGCGCCCCGGTACACCTCGGTGTGCCCGCGCTGGCGGCCGAAACCCTGGACGTCGGAGACGGTGAGACCCTGCACACCGAGGTCCTTGATGGCGTCCTTCACGTCGTCGACCTTGAACGGCTTGACGATGCCCACGATGAGCTTCATGAGTCCTGGATCCTTCCTTGTGGTCGCGGGCGCTCACACGCGCTCGAGCGCGTAACCGGTCTCCGAGTGCTGGGAGAGGTCGAGCCCGGTGTCCTCGTCCTCCTCCGATACCCGGATGCC
>DASYQJ010000235.1:0-14607 GCA_036005605.1 Acidimicrobiia bacterium | reverse complement strand
CGACGGCAGCCGGCACGCCGAGGCGGAGGTCGAGACCGCGGTCACCGACGAGGGCGAACGTAGCCTCGATCTTCCTGCCTTCGAGCCTCCGCCACTCGAGGGTGCCGACGTTCCCACCCGCCAGCTGCTCGCCCGGGCGGCCGAGGACCCGTCGCCGCTGCTCCTGCCGGCCGTGCTGGCCATCGCCAACCAGAAGGGCGGGGTCGGCAAAACGACGACCGCCGTCAATCTTGGTGCGGCGCTGGCCGAGGAGGGGTTCCGCGTCCTGGTCGTGGATCTCGACCCCCAGAGCAACGCCACCACCGGGCTCGGCCTCAGCGCCCGCGACCTCGAGTCGTCGGTTTACGACGTGGTCATGAACAACGCCGCCCTCGAAGACTGCATCGAGCCGACGAGCCTCAAGAACCTCTTCGTGGCACCCGCGACGATCGATCTCGCCGGCGCCGAGATCGAGCTCGTGCCGGCCATGAGCCGCGAGCTCAAGATGCGCCGCGCCATCGACGAGGTCCGCGACAACTACGACATCGTCCTGATCGACTGCCCGCCCTCCCTCGGGCTCCTCACCGTCAACGGACTGGCGGCCGCCGACGGCGTCGTCGTCCCGATCCAGTGCGAGTACTACGCCCTCGAAGGGCTGGGGCAGCTGCTCCGCAACGTCGGTCTCGTTCGAGCCAACCTGAACCCGAGTCTCGACGTACGCGGGATCATCATGACCATGTACGACGGTCGCACCAAGCTCGCCGACCAGGTGGTCGACGAGGTGCGCGCCCACTTCGGGAGGCGGGTGTACGAGACCGTCGTCCCGCGGACGGTCCGGCTCTCCGAAGCGCCGTCGTTCGGGCAACCGATCATCGTGTTCGATTCCACCTCCCGGGGCGCCAAGGCGTACCGGGAACTGGCGAAAGAGGTGTGCCGTGACGCGAAAAGGCGGTCTGGGTAAGGGCCTCGGCGCCCTGATCCCGCCCGGCGCGGCCGAAGGCCTCGGTGCCGGTGGCTACCAGGAACTTCCAATTTCAACCATCCAGCCCAACCGGTACCAGCCGCGCGAGCACTTCGGTGAGGAGCAGCTCAGCGCCCTGGCCGACTCCATTCGGGAAGTCGGCGTGCTCCAGCCCGTGCTCGTGCGTCCCGCGGACGACGGCTACGAGCTGATCGCGGGCGAGCGTCGTTGGCGCGCCGCCCGCCGCGCCGGCCTGCAGGCGATCCCGGCCCTGATCCGAACCACCGACGACGCGTCGGCGCTCGAGCACGCGCTGGTCGAGAACGTGCACCGCGCCGACCTCAACGCGCTCGAGGAAGCCGCCGCCTACCAGCAGCTCATCGAGGACTTCGGTCTGACACACGAGCAGGTGGCGGCGCGCGTCGGACGCAGCCGCGTCGCGATCACCAATACGCTTCGGCTCCTCCAACTGCCGCCCGCGATCCAGAAGATGATCCAGGACGACACGCTCAAGGGCGGGCACGCGCGCGCGTTGCTCGGCACTCCCGATCGCGCGTTCCAAGAGCAGCTGGCGCGACGCGTCGTCAACGAGGGCCTGTCGGTGCGCGCGGTGGAGGACTCAGTCCGCGCGCACGTCGGCGACGCCAAGCGATCGCCGAGCGCGGCGCCGGGTCAGCTCCGCCCGCCGGGCCTGCTCGAGCTCGAGGAGCTGCTCGGCGACTACCTCGAGACCCGCGTGAAGATCTCGGTCGGCGGCAAGCAGGGCAAGATCACCGTCGACTTCGCCGATCTCGAGGACCTCGAGCGGCTGTACCGGGTCGTGACCGGCGACCGTCAGCATCGGGCCGAGACCGGCTGACCAACGGCGGCCGTCAACGGGTCGTTGACGGCGCCTTGACGTCCATTTACAGTCGATCGGTGATGCCTGCCCCATCGCTGGCCGAGCTCATCGAGACCGTCCACGATCGCAGTGCCGGCAATGACGCGCTCACCCGCGTCGAGGCGGCGGCGCAGGTCTCGGGCGAGATCACGAGCAAAGCGGACGCGTTGCTCGGCTACTTCGTCGAGTCGGCGCGACAGGCGGGCTGCTCGTGGGCGGAGATCGGGACCGCGCTCGGCGTGACGAAGCAGGGCGCCCAGCAACGCTTCGTGGATCGCGGCGAGTCGACGCGCCCGGACGAGGAGCAACTCCTCGCCAGGTACACGGGCCGGGCCCGCGCCAGCCTGGCGCGCGCCCGCGAGGAAGCACGCGAGATGGGACACAACTACGTGGGCACGGAACACATGCTCCTCGGCGTGCTCGCCGATCCCGCCGCGCTGTCGGTGCGCGTGCTTGCCGAGCTCGGCATCACGGCCGACGAGCTGCGCCAAGCCGTGATCGAGGCCGCGGTGCCACGGTCGCCGTACGGCGCGGTCGCAACCGACTTGCCACTGACGCCGCGGGCGCGGCGGGTGCTGGACCTCACGCGCGGCGAATCGCGTCGGCTCGGTCACAACTACGTCGGGACCGAGCATCTCCTCCTCGCGCTCGCGGCTGAACAGGATGGCATCGGCGGGCGGGTGCTCCGCGAGCACGGGGTGGACGTCGACAGCGCGCGAGCCGAGGTGATTCGAGCGCTCACCACCTACGTCGCGAGCACGCCCCGCTAACCGTCGGGAGGCTCCTCGACGCCGCGGCGGATGCCGCGCACGATCGCCCTGCTGACGTCACCGGCGCGAGCAACGACGTTTCGCATCGCGGCCACGTCGCCTCGCTCGACCAGCTCGCACACGACTGCCGCCATGCGCGTCTCCCGGAGGATGCCGTATGCCTTCCCACATGGGTCCGGTGCGGTCGGGAGGACATCGTGCAGCTCGTCCTGGACGGCAGTGGCCACGCGGTAGCCCGCTTCCGAGCGGAACGTCCCCGACGAGAAGTACGTGCACAGGCAGCCCTCGTCGCCGGTGCCGGCGCGCAGCGCGAGGAACAGCGCGGCGCCGAACTGATTGGCGGCGGCGGCGGTCGTGCTGTCGTCCGAACCGGCCGAGTCCAACAGTGCGCCCGCGCCGACCTCGGCGAGGCCGCGGCAGACCGCGTCGCCCAGCGCCTCGAACCCGGGCGCGGCGGTGATGAAGACGCGCTTGCCGCCGAGCCGGTGTGGCCCGCGCCGTAGCATCTCCCGTTCGCGCACGCTCGCGACCGAGCCCGCTGCCAGCGTGCCCACGCGGCGCAGTGCCGCGACCGTGGTCCAACCGCAGAAGCCATCGGGGGCGAGCCCCACGTTGCGCTGGAGCTCGGCGACCGCGGCCGCGGTCTGCTCTCCGAGGATCCCGTCTTCGCGCCCGGCGTCGAAGCCGAGCGAGTTCAGCTGACGCTGGAGCTCGGTGACGTCGTCGCCGCGCAGCATCGGCTGACGGAAGTACAGCGTTCGATCGCCGAGCGAGAAGCCGCTCTCGACGAGCGTCGCCCACGTCTGCGGGCCGCAGAGGCCGTCGACGACGAGGCCGCGCTGCTGCTGGAACGCGCGCACCGCGGCTTCGGTGGCCGAGCCGAACTCGCCCGGTTCGTCCGACGACGCGTCGAGCCCGAGCGCGGCGAGGCGCCGCTGAAGGTCCCTGACCGCCTCGCCGGTCTCACCTTGCTGGAGCGCCGCCGCGGTCATAGCCCGCGGCGAGTCCGCGGCGACGGCGGCTTAGCCGACCGTCGCCGCAAAGCCGGAGCTTGCGACGGCGACAAGTAGGGCCGTCACGAGATGAATTCGGCGAGATCCTGGAGCAACTGGCCCTTGCCCTTGGCCCCGACGAGTCGCTTCACAGGCTCGCCCTCGTTGAACACCATCAGCGTCGGGATGCTCATGACGTTGTAGCGCATCGCCGTCTGCGGGTTGTCGTCGACGTTGAGCTTCACGATACGCAGCTTGCCCTTGTGCTCCGAGGCGATCTCTTCGAGCGTCGGGGCGATCATCTTGCACGGACCACACCACTCGGCCCAGAAGTCGACGAGCACGGGCGTGTCCGCGCCCCCGACCGTCTCGTCGAAGGTGTTGTCAGAGAGGAATGTGATGTCGGCGCCCACGGGGGTCCTTTCGGCCAGGGTCGATCGAGTGTAGCTACGAGGTGAAACCGAGCCGTGTCTCCGCCCATTCCGGATCGGTCATGCTTGGGCGACGGCATGGCGGCGAGCCTCGATCCAGCGCTCGGCCTCGATCGCCGCCATGCAACCCGTCCCGGCCGCCGTCACGGCCTGGCGGAACACTTGGTCGGCGACATCGCCGGCTGCGAACACTCCCTCGACCGAGGTGCCGGTCGAGCCGGCCTGGGGGAGCACCACATAGCCGTTCTCGTCGAGGTCGACCTGACCCTCGAACAGCCTGGTGTTGGGATCGTGGCCGATTGCAACGAACAGACCGCCGACCTTCAGCTCCGACGCGTCGTCCGTGAGCGTGTCGCGGAGACGAACGACATCGACGGTCCCGTCGCCTCCGACGTCGGTCACGACCGAGTTCCACTTGAACGCGATCTTCGGATTGGCGAAGGCACGGTCCTGCATGATCTTCGACGCCCGCAGCTCGTCGCGTCGGTGGATCACGGTCACCTCGTTGGCGAACTTCGTGAGGAAGAGCGCCTCCTCGATGGCGCTGTCGCCCCCGCCGACGACCGCGATGTCCTTCTCCCGGAAGAAGAACCCGTCGCACGTCGCGCAGGTGGACACACCGTGGCCGAGCAGGCGCGCCTCGGACGGGAGGCCGAGCATCCGGGCCGACGCTCCGGTCGAGATGATCAGGGCCTCGGAGCGGTACTCCGTGCTCCCGACCCAGGCGCCGAACGGCGAAGCCGACAGGTCGACGCGGTCGACGTCGGCGGTCACGAACTCGGCGCCGAAGCGCTCCGCCTGCTCGCGGAACTTCATCATGAGCTCGGGCCCGAGGATGCCGTCGGGGAAGCCGGGGTAGTTCTCGACGTCGGTGGTCAGCATGAGCTGCCCGCCCGCCTCGGCGCCTTCGATGACGACGGGCCTGAGGTCGGCGCGGGCCGCATAGAGGGCGGCAGTCAGTCCGGCGGGGCCGGAGCCGACGATGATGAGCTCACGTACTTCGGTCATGGGGCGGTTCCCCGGTTCATTCGGGCGGGGACGCCTTCGTCCTCCGCGCCCAGCAGAACGTGCCGGCGACCACGAAGATTCCGCCGAAGATGAGGTACGACGCCCAGACCCCGGCGGGCACGTAGACGTCGACCAGCCGGAACAGGCCGATGGAGACGATCGTGAGGGCGGTGAGGACGAAGAAGGCGGTGAGCAGCCCGAACACGATCGCCCGGGTCACGTTCTGAGCGGGGGTGACCGTCCTGTCACGGACGGTCGTGACGACCCGCTCGATGTTGTCGACCGCGTCGGTCGTCCAGTCGCTCATGGCTCCTCGTCCGGTCCGAGAACCCGGCGAGCGTACCCGCCGTGGCCGGGACGACTCAGGCCAGGTCGAAGACGGAGACCGCCTGGCATGTCCTCGTGTCGAGCACCACGAGGGTGGAGCGGTCGCCCGTCGCCGGGAGGACCAGCACGAGCACGGGCCGGTCCCGATGCGTGCCGGTCCCGTACGCGGTGGGTGACGGGCTCCCGGCGACGGCTCGCTCCAGACAGCGGGGCGGGGCGGCCCGTGACGACGCCGGTGCCTCGTCGAGCTGCGCCCGCACGCGGCGCCGGAGCTCACTCGAGTCGGTCACGTCGCCGAGCTCGCCCACGTCGCGCACGCCCGTCACCGCCTCGGCGCTCGATGACGCATCCGGCGCGGAGCCGCGCTCGCCGGGTGCCGCCGCCGCGGGCGGGCGTGACCGGGCGGCGGTGCCGGCGTTGTCCTCGTCCCGGTTGACCAGCACGAAGACGCCCACCCCGAAGAGGACGAGCGCGACCAGCGCCGCGGCCGCCGGCACCAACAGCCGCGTCAGCCGCCGAGCACCGCGCCGCGGGCCGGCGTCGTCGAGCGCGCGCGTGACGAGCCGCTCGCGCGTGCCATCGTCGAGCGGCGGCACCTCGAGGAGCGAAGCGAGCTCATCGTCGCGTTCGTCGGGGGGAAGGTCGTCTGTCATGATCCGGTCGGTCTCGTCTCGGTGGTAGGACGCTCCGGCGTGCGCCCCCGGTTCCCGAGCGCTTCCGCCAGCGCCGAACGGCCGCGTGCGATGCGCGACCGCACCGTGCCCGGCGGCACGCCGAGCGCCGCGGCGATCTCGGCGTAGTCCAGGTCGCACAGGTCGCGCAGGACCACCGCGACCCGGAACTCCTCGGGCAGGTCGCGGAGGGCAGCGTCGACGTCGAGGCGGGCGCCGACTGCGTCCTCGGGTGATGCCGCCGCGGCCTCCGCCGGCGGGTCGACCGGCCGTGGGCGCCGCGCCTTGCGCCGTCCCTCGTCGAGCGCAGCGTTCGTCGCCACCCGATACAGCCACGTCGTGAACGCCGAGCGGTTGTCGAAACGGCCGATGCCGCGCGCGACTGCGATCATTGCCTCCTGCGTAGCGTCGAGCGCGTCCTCCGGGTTGCCCAGAATTCGGCGGCAGACCGCGTGGATACGATCGACGTGTCGCTCGAGCAGCGTCTCGAGCGCGGCGCGGTCACCTGCACTCGCGCGCGCGGCGAGGTCGCCGTCGGGGGTACCGCTCTCGTCAGCGGCCCTCGACCTTGATGTCACCGATCTGGAGCTTGTTGGACGGGGGCAGCTGCGTGCACCACACGAGGACGTACTGGCCGCGCGCCTTCAGTGTGAAGGGATGTGTCGCCGGAATGTTGTCGCCCGTCGCCCGCGCCGGCCCCCACGCGTCGAGCGTGGTTCCGGGCTGGTCGGCGATGTAGATCTCGCCGCTCCAGCCGCCCTCGAGCGCGGTGACGGTGACCGACGTGATGTCGTGGGGCGCATCGAGCCGGACCCACAAGCCGACGCCCGGCTTGGCGTTCCCGAAGTTGCGGTTGCTGTACCCGTCCGTTTGCCACGCCGTGCGGGGATCGCCGTCGATTGCGCGCGGTGCCTCGCTGCTGTGCTCCTCCCCATCGACGAACGGGTCGAAGGCGGAAGCCTCGACGATCGGCAGCACGCCGCCGCTGCTCGCTTGCGGGCCGGTGCCACCGCCGGGATCGTCACCGGACAGGTTCGAAAGCACCAACGCGGTGATCCCGCCCGCGACCAGGAGGAGCAGGATGAGCAGGAGCCAGGGCCAGCGGCGTGCCCGGCGGGCGGCCGGCGCCGGCTGTGGCGGCACCGGACGCGGCGGATGGGGCGCGACCTGTGTCGCCGACGGGCCGTCGGGCGGCGGCGACGCCGGGCGCGGCGGGACCGGCGGCGCGAGCGGGCCGGTCGGCGCCATGTCGAGTCCCGGCGCCAGCGCGTCCTTGAACGCCTGCGCGGACTGGTACCGGTATTCGGGATCGCGAGCGAGGCTGCGCGCGAGGACGTCCTCCAGAGGGCGCGACACCTCCGGCCGCGCCGCACGGATCGGCTCGGGAGCATTCGTCAGGCGCGCGACCGCGGTCGCCATGTCGGAGTCGCCTCCGAAGGGCGCCCGCCCGGCCAACATCTCGTAGAGGATGAGGCCGAGCGCGTACACGTCGGCGCGACCGTCGACGGCGTGGCCGTTCACCTGCTCGGGAGCGAGGTAGCGGGCGGTCCCGACCACGGTGCCCGTGCGAGTGAGGTCGTCGCCACCGGCTGCTTTGGCGATTCCGAAGTCGGTGACCTTCACCCGTCCGTCCGTCTGCACGAGCACATTGGCGGGCTTGATGTCGCGATGCACGAGTCCCTGCCGGTGCGCGTGCTCGAGCGCGTCCGCCACTTGCGAGGAGATGTCGACTGCCTCGTGGACGGGCAACCGGCCACGCTCGTCGATCAGATGTCGAAGGGTCTTTCCTTCGACGAGCTCCATGACGATGTACGCGGTGCCGTCGTCGTCACCGGTGTCGTACGTCGCCACGATCCCCGGGTGTGTGAGCTTCGCCGCTGCGATCGCTTCGTTGCGAAAGCGCACGCGCAGTGCGTCGTCGACCGCGAGCTCGGGCAGCAGCAGCTTGACCGCCACGCGTCGTGACAGCAGCGGGTCCTCAGCGATCCACACCGTGGCCATGCCGCCGCGCGCCAGCTCGCGGTCGAGGCGGTAGCGCCCACCGAGAATGCGCCCGGCTGTGGCTCGTTCCGGCACGTCACCCGACGCTAGTTGCTGGTCTCGCCGCGCTCGTTTCACGCCCGGAGGCGACGGCGGCGGGCGAGGACGTCAGCTGCCGGCCTGGAACGTGACGCCGATGACGCGGGGACCGGCGTGGGTGCCGATGACCGGACCGATCTGGCCGACGACGATCTGGTCCCGGGCCGCCAGCGGCTCGAGCAGATCGAGGAGCTCGTCGAGATCCGGCGCGTTGCCGTGGAGCACCGCCAGGTTCTCGAACGGGCCTTCCTTCACGCGGTCGACAAGGAGGCGCAACGCCTTCGAGCGGGTGCGCACCTTGCCCGCTTCCTCGACCACGCCGTCGCGTACCTCGAGGACGGGCTTGATGGCCAGCATCGTGCCGAGGAGCGCCCGGGCGTTGCCGACCCTGCCGCCCTTCTTGAGGAACTCGAGCGTGTCGAGCGCCCCGTACAGCTTGGAGCGATTCCGCCGGTCGGTGACATTGGCCACGATCGACTCGAGCGAATCCCCGTCCGCGGCCCGCTGCGCGGCCGTCAGGCACAGGCTCCCGAGGCCCATCGAGACCATGAGCGAGTCGATGACGACGACCGGGCAGTCGGCCTGGACCGCCTGCGCCGCGACCTGCGCCGACTGCATCGTCGCCGACAGCTTGGAGGAGAGGTTGATGCAGATGATGCCGGTCGCGCCTTCATCGACCAGGCGGCGGAACGCGCCTTCGAAGGCGCCCGCCGAGGGGGCGGACGTCTCGGGGAGGACATCCGAGTCGGCGAGGCGGCGCCAGAACTCGTCGGTGCTGAGCTCCTTGCGGTCGATGAGCTCCTCGGTGCCGAAGCGGATCGTGAGCGGCACCACTTCGATGCCGTTCCGGTCGATCAGGTCGTCGGGTAGGTCGCACGCGCTGTCGGTGACGACTCGAACCCCCATGGCACCCCCTGGCTGCTGCGCCGCGGTTCGACCGGCGGCGCGTCAGCATCGTTACACCGTTCGACCCTCTCTGTCCGACGGGATGCCGATGGCGGCCTCGGGGCGTGCCGGCGGGCGCAGCCCGCGCCCTCGGCGGACCCGGGGCGCGAAGAGCGACCAGAGATCGTCGAGCTCGCGCATTCGGAGCGCGGCGGTGACTGCGAAGTACTCGGCGAAGCCGACCGCGGCCCCGACGACGGTCGTCCCGAGCGCCACCCAGGGGCCCGACCACCCGAGGCCCCGCGCGATCATCCACGTCACCAACGCGACAAGCCCTCCGGCCGCGAGCGAACGCGCCAGCGTGTCGATCAACCGCCGGCCGTCCATGTACCCGAGGCGGCGGCGCAGCACGATGATCGTGAGCACGGCCGCGCCGCTGTACGCGCCGGCGAAGGCGACCGCGAGGCCCGGGACCCCGAACGCGTAATAGAGCGGGAACGCGAGCGCGATGTTGAAAGCGTTCTCGAAGCAGTTCAGGACGAACGGCGTGCGCGTGTCCTGCAGCGAGTAGAACGCGCGCAGCGAGAACAGATAGATCGAGAACGGCAGCAGTCCCAGCGAGAATCCCGCCACGGTGTGCGCGACGACCGTTGCGTCTCCACTGGAGAACGCGCCTCGCTCGAGGAGGGCGACGACCATGGGCCGGGCCAACGAGATGAAGATCGCCGAGCACGGCACGATCACAAAGGTCGTCAGCCGGAGCCCGAAGGACAGCCGTTCGCGCAGCTCCCTGATGTCACCGCGGCCGGCCGCGCTCGCCATCTCCGGCGCGAGCGTCGTCATGAGCGAGACCGCGAGCAGCCCGTGGGGAAGCTGGAAGAACGCGTACGCGCTGAGGTAGATGAACGGCCCGCCGTCGCGGCCGTTGGCCAGGACGAGCACGATCCAGAGCGCGATCTGGTTCGCCATCACGTAGCCGAGGGTCCACGACGAGAGGCGGGCCATCGCGACGACGGCGCGATGCCGCCAGGCGAACACGAATCGGAGCCGGATCCGGGCCCACCGCAACGCCGCGCCGAGCGCGAGCGCCACCGCCGCGATTCCCGCCGTCGTGCCCACGCCCAACGTGATGAGCAACGCCGTGTCGTCTCGGACCCGGTCGAGCGTGATCGGCCCGTCGAGCAAGCGGGGCAGTGACACGAAGATCGAGATGACGACGATGTTGTTGAGCACCGGCGCGAACGCGGCCGCCGCGAATCGACGGTGCGCGTTCAGGAGCGCGGTCGCAAGCGCGGTGAACCCGTAGAACACGATCTGGGGCATGAACAGGCGCACCAGGGTCGTCGCGACCTCCTGCTGCGCAGCCCTGCTCGCACCCTCGGCCCGCAGGGTGAACACCTGCACGATGTAGGGGGCCAGCAGCACGCCCACCACGGACACCGCGGCGAGCACGGCGATCGCGACGGTCATGATGGCGCTGATCGCCTCGTCGTCCTCGCGCTCGACGTGGCGGACGAACTGGGGGACGAGCGTTGCGGTGAGCACCCCGCCGAGCAGCAGCTCGTAGAGCATGTTGGGGGTCTCGTTGGCGTAGCTGTACGTGCCCGCCAGCGCGCCGGCACCGATCGCGTACGCGATCGCCGCCACGCGCAGGAAGCCGGTGATCCTCGACAGGGCCGTGCCGAGCCCGACGATGGCGCTCGACCGCAGCAGGCTGGTCGATCGCTGGCCCGCGGCGCCGACCGCGTCGCTCACGGCGCGGAGCTCTGACCCGCGCCGGGGGTGACGGGCGGCGAAGAAAGCGCCGGGTGCTCCGGGGTGGCGGCGCGCCGCCGCCGGCGCCGGCGGATGTCGTGCGCCCACCACCCGGCGAGGAACAGCCCGGCCCCGACTGTCAGGAACACGCCCACGTTGCTCACGAAGAACGTGGTGCGCACCTGCACCTCGGTCTGCTGGATGGGCAAGGCGCCGTCGGGCGACGTCACCTTGAGCGTGAGCGGGAACGTCCCCGAGCTGCGCGTCTCGACGGTGAAGCGCACGGTCGTGCTGCGCGGGGGAAGGTCCAGGATCCGCTGGTCACCGTCCGGGAACAGGAGCTTGTCGCTGTCGAGGCGCACGCGTACGCGAAGCGCCTGCCCGGTCTCGTTGAGGAACGTGACCGGGATCGCGCCCTTCCGGGCGGTCAACGTGATCGTGCTGTTGACGGCGGGCACGCGGAGACGACCGACGAACTGGCTGACGTCGGCGTTGATCTTCGCCAGCTCGGCTCGGGCTCGGGCACGGCCGCCCGGCCCCGACCACGCCGACGACAGCGACACGAGCAGGGACCGGTTGCCGGGGTCGGTCACGGGGTTCGGCGCCGGCACGAGCGCGTTGAAGGCGTCGAGCTGGGTTTCGGCGTCCAGGAACTCGCGCTCGGTGACCGGTGTCGGCGGTACCGGCGACGGCGCCAGCTCACGCTCGACGGGAGCGTTGCCGTTCGTCGCCGGCGGCACCGCGGCGATGAGGTCCTCGACGGTGAGCGGCTCGAGCAGGGGATGGTCGGAGGTCAGCCCGGCCAAGGCGGACTCGAGAAGCGCGCTGCTCACGTTCCAGTCGTCCGGCTCGAGGACGACCACCCCCCGCCGCGTGTTCGGCTGCTCCAGCGCGACGACCGACAGTCCGGCGAGGAAGCGTTGGGCGCGCAGCGCCGGCGGATCGTCGCCCTCGAGGAGGCGCTGCAGGCCGGGGTCGGACCCGACGGCCGTGGTCGTGCCCGGTTGACTGCGCACGACGAAGGGCTGCGCGGGCGTGAACTGCTCGTCGCGTGGCATGAGGTCGGCGCCGTCGAGGATCACCCGATCGACGCCGGCATCGCGGAGCCGTGTGAGCGAAGCGTCGTTCGCGGGGCGCGCGATCTCGGTTCTGGGGTCGACCCGCGTCCCGAGCAGCGCGCTCAACTTGTCGGTCCCCTGCACGAGCTCGGGACCCACCTCGGCGCTGAGCCCGCCGCTCACGAGCGAGCGGACGTCGATCGGAACGTAGGCGCCGGCGAGGACCTGCGACCGGCCGAGCGCGTCCCGCATCGCGTTGAGCGACGTCGCAAGCGCGGGGTCGTTGTTCGCGAGCTGGGTCCACGACTCGAGCGTCTCGGGCCCGGGCGCGAGCGTGAGCGGCACGCCCGAGTTGGCGATCGCGATGGCGCGACGGCCGAGACGTCCCTCGGGCCGCAGCTCCGCGACGACGTCGGGATCCGGCTTGCCGTCGGCCTGGTACGCGGGCGGGGCCGTCATCGGCACGATCCAGCTGACCCCGAGGCGCTGCCCGATGCTCGGCCCGCCGTCCGCCCCCGGCGCCACGGCGACGACCGGGGTGACGAAGCCGGCCAGCCGGGTCCCGTCGGGCTGGCGCAGCTCCACCTCGACCGGGTACACGCCGGTGCGGCGCAGCTGCAGGCGCGTCGACTCACGCGGCGCGTCCTCGGCTTGGAGCGGGAAGGTGAGCGTCCGGCTGCCGTCCTCCTCGGCGGGGAAGGGGTCGAGCGGGAGCTCGGCCTGGCCCAGCACCGAGCCGAGGTTCCGGCCTTCGAGCGCGCTCTCGAAGCCGGACCGCGAGCTCACGGCCTCGTGCGCCGTGGCGCTCACGATGAGCCCGGGGGTTCCGGCAGCCTGGCCGCGGACCTGGAGGCGCAGCGGGAGGTTGCCGCCGACCGTGACCCAGGCCGGCTGGCCGGTGAGCACGAGGCGCGGCGCGCCCGGCGTGGCATCGGCCGTCGTGGGCGGCGGGTCGACGCCGGCGCCGGCGGGCAGCGCACCGAGCACGAGAACGGCGGCGGTCGTCAACACGACCGCCGCGGCGCGCCTCAAAGCGTCCGCCCGAGCACGCACAGCCCGACCGGGAGCCGGCGAAACCCGCAGGACTCGTACAGCGACAGCGCGGCCGCGTTGCCGAGCTGCGTGTTGACGAGCGCCCGGTCGACGGCGCGCCGGCGCAACCACCAGAGCGCGTCGGCGATGAGCGTGCGGCCGAAGCCGCGCCGGCGCGCGCCGGCGTGAACGGCGATGCGCTGGAGGTACCCGCTGCGTCCGGACCGCCCGGTCACGGCGTATCCGGAGATCGGCTCACTCGCGTCAGGTGTGACACGAAAGCGCGTCACCGGTGTCGCGCGGAGCGCTTCGACGAGCCCGTCGTGGTCGAGGTGCCAGTCACCGTCGAACGCCGTTGCGTCGAGGTCGAGGATCGCAGGATGGTCGTGACGGCGGGCGCGCCGCGTCGATCCTCTCGGCGGCGGCAGCTGGTCGAGGTCGTGGGCGAGCAGATGGAGACGCTCGCGCACGGCGAACCCGGCGTCGACGAACGGCGCCGAGTCGGCCTGGCTGAGCGCGTTCGTCACGACCGCCTTGTAGCTGCGCGCCTGCACCTCGCCCAGACAGCGCTCGATCACGGACGGGCTCGGAGGAGCATCCGTCCCCATCGTGAGGCGGGCGACGTCGGCGTCGGAGCGGAACGGCCCGATACGCGCCCAGCCGCCCCGCCAGCGGAGGGTGTGAGAGTTCAGGGGCGACATGGCGACGCGCGAGCGTAACCGCGGGGTCGCGCCGCGGCCCGGCAGAGCCGTTTCGCCGGAACACGCCGGGTACCGTGGCGCGGGGACGGCGGCTTTGCCGACCGTCCGCCGCAAAGCCGGAGCTTGCGACGGCGAAAGGAGTAAGAGTGCTGCTCGTCGGCGCCGACCCGCGCTTCGCCGACCACGATCCCGGCCGCGGGCACCCCGAGCGCCCCGCCCGGCTGGAAGCCGTGCACGCGGGCATCGCCCAGGCGGCGCGCGACGTCGGAGGCGACACCGGCTCCCTGGTCACCCCGCTCCCGCCGCGCGACGCGACCGTCGACGAGATCACGCGGGTGCACACGAGGCGCCACGTCGAGCGCCTCGAAAAACTGGCCGAGCAGGGCGGCGGATCCATCGATCTCGACACGACCATGTCGGCCAGGTCGTGGCCGGCCGCGGTGCGGGCCGCGGGCACCGGGCTCGCAGCCGCCGACGCGCTGGCAGCCGCCGACGGCGACGCAGCCTTCCTTGCCGTGCGACCGCCGGGCCACCACGCCCGCCCCGAGGGTGCGATGGGGTTCTGCCTGCTGAACAACGTCGCCATCACGGCGGCCGCGCTCGCGGAGCGCGGCGAACGCGTCCTGATCATCGATTACGACGCGCACCACGGCAACGGCACGCAGGAAACCTTCTACGCCGACCCACGCGTGGCATACGTGTCGTTCCACGAGTGGCCGCTGTACCCGGGGACGGGCCGCCTCGACGAGCTCGGGACCGACGACGCCGTCGGCACGACGTGCAACGTGCCGCTCCCCGCCGGCGCCACCGGCGACCTCTACCTCCGCGCTGTGGATGAGCTCGTCGCGCCGCTCGCAGCACGCCACGCCCCCGACTGGGTGCTCGTGTCGTGCGGCTTCGACGCCCACCGCGCCGACCCGCTCACCGGGCTCGGCTTGTCGGCGGGCGACTACGGGGCGCTCGCGACGCGCATGACCCAGCTCGCGCCCCGCCCGGGGCGGGTCATCGTGTTCCTCGAAGGTGGCTACGACCTCGACGCACTGCGCGACGGGACCGCCGCCACCGCCACGGCGCTGGT
>DASYQJ010000234.1:0-5411 GCA_036005605.1 Acidimicrobiia bacterium | reverse complement strand
CTGCCGCCACGAACATCACGAACGCCGGCGGGACCACGCTGGCGGAGCCGTTCGACATCTTCGAAGCAGGGCGCATGGGGATCTTCTCGGACCCGTCGGGCGCGGTGTTCTGCGTCTGGCAGGCGAAGCAGCACAAAGGCGCACAGCTCGTCAACGAACCGGGCACCTGGAACTTCAGCGACCTGAACACCCGCGACGTCGAGGCCGCCAGCGCGTTCTACGGGGCGGTGTTCGGCTGGGAAGCGAAATCGTTCGGCGCGGGCGGGATGGAGTTCCCGATGTTCTGCCTTCCAGGGTACGGGGACTTCCTCGAGAAGTCGGACCCCGACCTGCGTGCCCGGCTGGCGGCGATGAACGGGCCATCGGGCTTCGAGGATGTCGTCGCCGGAGTGGTCGCGATGACGAGCGATCAATTCCCCGACGAAGTCCCGCCGCACTGGAGTGTCACGTTCGCCGTCGACGACACCGACGCGATCGCAGCGCGGGCCGCCGAGCTCGGCGGCACGGTCGTGGTGCCGCCCTTCGACGCCGGGCCGACCCGCGTCGCGATTCTGAGCGACCCGCAGGGCGCGACGTTCACGGCGAGTCGGTTCGATCCCGAAGCCCTATGAGCCTCGTCGACCTCGAACCGGCGGCGCGACGACTCGGCGACCTCGTCGGCGACATTCCCGACGAGCTGCTCGACGCCCCGACGCCGTGTCCGGCGTACACCCTCGGCGATCTCGTGGATCACGTCGGCGGGGCGGCGCTCGCCTTCACCGGCGCCGCGACCAAGGACCGGGGCGATGCCACGTCGCAGGGACCGTCGGGCGATGCTTCACGGCTCAGCGACGACTGGCGAACCCGAATCCCGCGCGACCTCGCGGCCTTGGCGGACGCGTGGCGCGACCCGGATGCATGGACCGGGATGACCAAAGCCGGTGGCGTCGAGCTGCCCGGCGAGGTCGCCGGGCTCGTCGCGCTCGACGAGCTCGTTGTCCACGGCTGGGATGTCGCCCGCGCTATGGGACAGTCATACGACTGCGACGCGCCCTCGCTCGAGGCCGTGCACGCGTTCGTGTCGCAGTTCTCCGAACCCGGGCAGGAGGAGGCGCGCGCGGGGCTGTTCGGGCCGGTGGTCGACGTGCCGGAGGACGCGCCGCTGGTCGATCGCGTCATTGGGCTCACCGGCCGGGACCCGGCCTGGTCACCTGGCTGAATCCGAACGAGCGCGGTCGAGAGCGGGGAAGCACCGTGACGATCGCGCTCAGGCGGGCCGAACCGGGGGAGTGCGAGGCGCTGTCGGACCTGGCGCTTCGCTCGAAGGCGCATTGGGGATACGACGCCGGCTTTCTCGCCGCGTGCCGGGTCGAGCTGACCCTCGACCCCGCTGACGTCCAGCGCCTCCGCGTCACCGTCGCCGAGGAATCGGGAGACATCGTCGGCTTCTACGCGCTTGCCGGGGGACCGCCGGAAGGTGAGCTGTCCTTCTTCTTCGTCGAGCCGGCCAGGATCGGCGCGGGCATCGGCAGGATGCTCTGGGAAGACAGCCTTGCATCGGCGGCGCAGAGAGGTCTCTCCCGGATCCGGATCGAGAGCGACCCGTTCGCCGAAGGCTTCTACACGGCGATGGGCGCGACGCGCGTCGGCGACGTGCCGTCGCAGTCGATCCTGGATCGTCGCCTCCCCCTTCTCAGCTTCGACATGGGAGCGGTCCCGATCGAGCTGCGGCCCGTGGAGGATCTCGCGAGTGACCTCGAGTCGGCTCTCGCGGAGCTTCGGCGCGAGCTCGCGGTAGTCGCACCGGGCGTCGAGGTCGAGCACATCGGCGCAACGTCGATGCCCGATGGGCTCACGAAAGGCGACGTCGATGTGAACCTCCGGGTGGACCACGACCGGTTCGATCAGGTGGTCGTCGCGCTCTCGGCTCGGTTCGACATAGCACAGCCGCAGAACTGGACCGGGACGTTCGCCAGCTTTTCGGAGACGCGCCGGGGCATCCCGCTCGGCATCCAGGTGACCGTCACCGGCTCGGACGACGACTTCCTCGTCGAGCTCCGAGATCGGCTGCGCGCCGACCCGGATTTGCGGCACGAATACGACGAGATCAAGCGGGAGAACGCCGGCGCAGGGCGGGACGCGTACTGGCGAGCCAAGAACGACTTCCTCCGGCGCGTTCGGAACCGGTGAGTATCCGAGGACCACGACCGGTCTCGTCTCCCACACCTACGAGCGAGCCGGGAAGCCGGAATGCGGCTCGTTCGCCCTCGAGGGGTAGCGGAGCACGCATCCGACTTGGCCGGACGAGCCCCGGCGGCCCACAATGGAAGGTCCCCGAACGCCGAAGAGGCCCGATCGCATGGCGGACACCGCCGACAACGCTGACAACACACTGACCGCCGAGCCCCGCACGATCGTCGGGAGCCGCCCGGCGGGACGGTTGCGCCGTGAGGGCAAGGTTCCCGCCGTGATGTACGGCCTCGAGACCGACACCACCAACCTCACGGTGCCCGGCCGCGAGCTCACTCACATCCTGGCCGGCGAGTCCGGCGCCAATACCCTGATCACCGTCAAGGTGGACGGCGAGGAGCACCTGACCCTCGCCCGGCAGATCCAGCGCCACCCGACCCGGGGCGACGTGCTGCACGTCGACTTCATCCGGGTGCGTCGCGACGTCGCCGTCGCCGCCGAGGTGCCCGTCCACCTCGTCGGCGAGCCGGAAGGCGTGCGCGACGGCGGCGTCCTCGAGCAGCTCGTGTTCACGCTCAGCATCGAGGCCAAGCCCGAAGACATCCCGCCCGGCGTCGAGGCGGACGTGTCCGCGCTCAACATCGGCGACCAGCTGCGCATCGCCGACCTGCCGCTGCCGGCGGGCATTTCCGTGCAACAGGAGGCGGAAGAGTTGGTGGTGCAGGTCGTGATGCCGCGCGTCGTCGAGGAGCCCGAGCCGGAGGAAGGCGAAGAGGGCGAGGAGGTCGAGGGCGAAGCGCCGGAGGGCGAGGAAGGCGAGGGCGCACCTGCTGCCGAAGGCGGCGAGGGCGGCGAGGCCTCTTCCTCCGACGAGTCCTCCGAGAGCTGAGCCCCGTGCGGCTGCGGCCGCGCCGGGGCACACCGGCCGACCTGCTGGTCGTCGGGCTCGGCAATCCGGGCGACGAGTACCGAGGATCGCGTCACAACCTCGGAGCCGATGTCGTCGAGTTGCTCGCGACGCGCCACAGCGGTCGCCTGCGAAAGCGCAAGGAGCGCGCGCTCGTCGACGAGGTCACGATCGACGGGCGCCGCGTGGCGCTGGCGATCCCGCTCACCTACGTCAACGACTCGGGGAACGCCGTCGGCGCCCTCGTCCGCCGGTTCGGCGTGGATCCCAAGCAGCTCGTCGTGGTCCACGACGAGCTCGACCTTCCGGTCGCCGAGCTGAAGGTGAAGTCGGGCGGCGGCCTGGCCGGTCACAACGGGCTCCGGTCCATCGTCGAACACCTGCACACCCAGGACTTCCAGCGGGTGCGCATCGGCGTCGGCAAGCCCGTGTCGAAGGAACGCGGCGCCGACCATGTGCTCAACCGGTTCGGCAAGCGCGAACGGGCCGAAGTCGACGTGACCGTGGAGCAGGCAGCCGATGCCGTCGAGACGATCGTCCGCGACGGCGTCGACGCCGCCATGAACCGCTTCAACTGAGCCGCCGTGCCATCCGAGCGCGTGTCGAGACGGACGCTCGCGTTGCTCGCGGTCGGAGCGGTGGCGGTGCGACTCGCGTACCTCGTGGCGTTCGCACGCGAGTATTCGCCGCGACGAGACGCGGACCACTACCAGGCGATCGCGTCCGCGTTCGCGAATGGCGACGGCATCTCGGCGCCGTTCCCGTTCACGTATCTGCACCCGACGGCGTTCCGCCCGCCCCTGTACCCAGCCATGCTCGGCGCCGTCTACTGGGTTACGGGCATCCACGTGGGCGTCGGACAACTCCTCAACGTCGCGCTCGGTGCGACCGTGGTCGTGCTCGCGGCGATGCTCGGCGCCCACATTGCCGGGTACCGCGCCGGCGTCGCGGCCGGGATCGCCGTCGGCGTCTACCCACCGATCCTCGCGAACGACGTCGTGCTCCTCAGCGAGCCTCTGTCGCTCGCGCTGCTGCTGGCGATGATCCTGCTGCTGGTGCGCGGTCGCCCCGCGTGGGCAGGCGCGGCGTGCGGCCTGCTCGTGCTCACCCGACCGAGCGCACAGCTCCTCGTGGTCGTGGTCGCCGCGTGGCTGGTGTGGCGGGCAGGCTGGCGCGCGGCGGCTCGATTCGGCGTGGTGTCGCTGGTCGTGGTCGCGCCGTGGGTCGTGCGCAACTGGGTTCTCGTCGGCACTCCGACGATCGTCACGTCCAATGGCTTCAACCTCGTGTCCACGTACTCCGACGAGGCGCTGGCGTCGAAGGGCTTCGCCGACGCGGTATTCGACGGCCGGTTCAGGCGCATCAACGACAGCAACCGCAACGAAGTGGAGCTCGACAACGCCTACCGCGAGCATGCGCTCGAAGACGTCAGTGATCGGCGAAGCACTCCGCTGCTCGTCGTCCGCCACAACCTCGCCCGGTACTTCGAGCTGCGCCCGGACGTGAACAAGGGCGCCGAACGCTCCGACGGGCGCAACATCACGGTTCGAAACATCACACTCCCGCTCGTCTACCTCGTGACGGTCGTCGGAATCGTCGGGCTCGTGCGGAAGCGCCGCCGGCGTGGTGCCGAGCTGCTGATCCTGGAGGGCGCGTACTTCACCGTCGTGAGCGTCGCCGTCATTGCCGTGCCGCGGTTGCGGGCGCCGTTGGACCTCGCTGCTGCCATCGGCGTGGGACTGCTCGTCGCCGAGGTGATCAGCCGGCGCGCGCCCGAAGCGCGAGAACCCGCGCCCGCTGCCTCTGCCACGGTCGAGGCACCAACCGCGCCGCGCTGGAGCCGGCGCGCGCGGATCCTGGTCACGCTCGCGACCGTCGTGGGCGTGGTCGTCGCCGCGGGGGGCGTCGCGTTCGCGCGGAACCGGGTCGAGGCGAACGCGGAGTCGCAGCTGGAGCAGAAGCTCGTTCGCGACGGGCGGGCCGTGCAACGCCTCGCCGCCGTCGACGCCGACAGCCTCGTGAGCGGAGGCGCGGTGCCGTCGAAGACCGATTACAAGCACGCCGAGGCGCTTGCCGACCGGCTCTGGCTCCTGTCGCCGCGCCTCGCCGGCGACCTGCGCAGAGATACCCACGACGCAGCCCGCAACCTCGACGAGGCACTCTTCGAGCTCAAGGTGCTCGACCTCGTGACGAGCGGCAACCGCAACCCGGGAACGGCGCCCGCCGCCGCGATCGACGCGTCCCGCGCCACCTACGAGACCGAGGCGCGACCGGACAACAAACGGCTGCCCGACTGGGACGTCATCAGCGCCAACCCCGCCATGCGCCGCGCGGC
>DASYQJ010000233.1:0-6792 GCA_036005605.1 Acidimicrobiia bacterium | reverse complement strand
TCGCCGAGCACGGCGTGGGCACGATCGCGGCTGGCGTGGTCAAGGCGCTCGCCGACGTCGTGCAGATCTCCGGCGCGAATGGCGGCACCGGCGCATCGCCGCTGTCATCGATCAAGAACGCGGGTTTGCCGTGGGAGGTCGGCCTCGCGCAGACACACCGGGAGCTCGTGGCCAGCGGCCTCCGCGACCGGGCCCGGGTCCGGGTCGACGGAGGCCTGAAGACGGGCCGCGACGTGGTGGTCGCCGCGCTCCTCGGCGCGGACGAGTTCTCGTTCGGCACCGCCGTCCTCCTGGCCGAGGGCTGCATCATGGTGCGCGCCTGCCACCGGGACACCTGCCCGACGGGCATCGCGACGCAGCGGCCGAACCTGCGGGCCAAGTTCGCCGGCACGCCCGAGGGTGTCGCCACGTACATGGTCTTCGTCGCCGAGGAGGTCCGCCGCACCCTGGCGTCGCTGGGGGTGCACAGCCTGGACGAAGCGATCGGCCGCGTCGACATGCTCCGCCAGCGGAAGACGGGCGATGCGCGCGCCGACGCCCTCGACTTGTCGCCGCTGCTCGAGACGCCCTCGGAGGACGGGCCGCGACATTTCGTGGCGACCGTGCCGATCCAGCGGCCGCGGTCAGCCCTCGACGAGCGGCTCCTCGCCGACGCGTACGCCGCGCTGTGGGGCGGCGGCGACGTCGAGCTCGAGTACGAGATTACCAACGCCGACCGCACGGTGGGCGCGTCCCTCGGCGGCGCGATCGGGCTCGAGTGGGGCGAGGGATTGCCGCCCGGGTCGGTCACGGCGCGGCTCACCGGCTCCGCCGGGCAGAGCTTCGGCGCGTTCCTCGCCGAGGGCGTCGCGCTGGAGCTCGTCGGCGAGGCGAACGACTACCTCGGCAAGGGCATGGGCGGCGGACGCGTCACGGTGCGTCCGCCCGAGGGCGACGCCGGCGACGCGGTTCTCGCCGGGAACACGGTCCTGTACGGCGCCACGGGCGGGCAGGTGTTCGTCGCCGGCCGGGTCGGCGAGCGGTTCATGGTGCGCAACAGCGGCGCGACCGCCGTCGTCGAGGGCACGGGTGACCACACGTGCGAGTACATGACCGGCGGCACGTGCGTCGTCCTCGGCCCGTTCGGCTACAACCTCGGCGCCGGCATGACCGGCGGCCAGGCGTTCGTGTTCGATCCCGACGGGCTGCTGTCGGCGCGGCTGAACCCGCAGCTGGTGGAAGCGTCGAAGCTCGACGATCCGCAGGCCGCCGAGCTCCGGTTCTTGCTGGAGCGGCACCGCGAGCTCACGGGATCGCCGCGTGCGGCCGCGATGCTCGACGACTGGGACGCGACGCTGCGGAGCTTCTGGCGCGTCGCGCCGGTGGGTGAGGTGGCCCGGATCGAGCGGGCCAACCAGAACGTCATCGGCGCGGCGCGATAACGCGCCTATCCGCTAAGTCCCGAGCACCAGCTGCGGTCGCGAGTCGTACCCGAACAGGCTCGCGACCGGGCTGCGGAGGAGACCGTTGCGTTCGTCCTCGTAGTCGCGGACGGCGCGGTTGTAGGCCGTCACCGCCGGTGGCGGCGGCACCGTGCCCTGAAAGGCGGCGATCGCCTGGTTCAGGGCGTCGGACGCCCGCAGCCGATCGGAGCTCGACACGACGGCCTGCAGCCTCGTGCCGAGCCCCTCGAGCTGGTCGGCGGTCTGGGCCTCGGCGTCGGCATCGGCGTCGCCGTCACCGGCCCGGCGCAGGTCACCCCAACGCGCGAGCCTGAGACCGAGGGCGCGAGCGACGTCGCGCTCACCGCCACCGGCCGCTGCGAGCTGCGCGTTCGCTTCACCGAGCCTGGCGTACCGCTCTCCGAGCGGCCCCCGAAGTGGCGTCCACGCGCGGTCGACGTCGCCCCGGCGGTCTTCGAGTTTCGGGCGGGTGGTCAGCACGAGCGCGATCGCGCCGATCACCAAGAGAATGACGACGACGACCGCGAGACGCCGGACGCGACGAGCCATCATCGGGGAAAGCTAGCGGCGGGCTCCTCGCCGATCGCTCATCCCCTAGCGTCGGTCGGATGATCACGGGGGTCGCTCACACGGCTGTGTGCGTGCCCGACGTCGAGGCGGCGGTGGCGTGGTACGAGTCCGTCCTGGGCCTCACCGTCCTCTCGCCGCCCTATCTCGTCGAGGGCGACGCCATCGAGCGCGACATGGGGGAGTTGGTCCCGAGCCCGGTGGCCGTCAAGGCCGCCATCCTCGGGTTCCCCGACGGTGGCGACCGCGTGCTCGAGGTCATCGAGTATCCGCGTGCCCCGGGCCGTCCCCGGCCGCCGGACGCGTCCGTGGTGGACCACGGGTTCACCCACGTCGGGCTCGTCTGCGACGACATCGTCGCAACGCGCGACGACCTGGAAGGCAAGGGCGTGCGATTCCTCACCCGCGGGATGGCCGAGATCGTCGGCCTGCGCACCACGTGGTTCGCCGATCCGCACGGGCTCGTGTTCATCCTGCTCGAAAAGCGCGACCCCCAGAAGCCCTACTTCGCGCAGTACTGACCCGGGACGTCGTCACACCCGCTCGGTACGATCACCCGCATGACCCGCTCCCGGGTCGTGGTCGTGGCGATTCTCGCCGCCGCCTCACTCGGGGGCTGGCGGTTGGGCCAAGCACGCCGCGCCGCGACCGCCGAATGGACCGTCGTGAACGTCGTCGACGGCGACACGATCGAAGTGGCGCGCGGCCCTGGCGGCCGCGACACCGACACGGTCCGGCTCCTGGGCATCGACACGCCGGAGACCCACCACCCGACCAAGCCCGTCGAATGCTTCGGGCCCGAAGCCGCGTCGTTCACCGAGGAGCACCTGGCGGGACGGTCCGTGCAGCTCGAGGACGACATCGAGGGACGTGATCGGTACGGCCGCCGCCTCGCGTACGTGGTCGTCGACGGCGAGCGGTTCAACGACGAGCTGCTCCGGCGCGGCTACGCCCGGCTGCTGGTCATCGAACCGAATCACGCCCACGCCCGCACGATGCTGCGGGAGGAGCTCGACGCCAAGCGCGCCGGCCGCGGCCTCTGGAGCGAGTGCTGACTGGGGTTAGAAGGAGTCGGCGGTGAGCCGGGTGCGGAGCTTGTCGATTGCGCCGCCCAGCACGTCGCGAGTCTGCGTATGCGACCAGCCGCGCTCGTGGGCGAGCTCTTTCATCGACGTGGCGGGGCCGTTGAAACCGAACCGACGAGCGACGAGCTCGTATTCGGTGGTGTCGAGGCACTCGAACGCGTGCGGGTCGACACGAAGCTCGAGGGCGTCGAGGTCGACCTCGTCGTCGGCGGCGGGGTCGTCGAACCCGCGGGGGAGATCGGGGTACGGCCAGCCGTCGTCGGTAGGGAATACCGGGAAGCTCGACCACGCCATCGCGTCACTCCGCTGCCGGTGCCGTGCCCGCATCGTGGCCGAGCGAGCCCGGCCCGTCAACGGGCTCTCTGGTCGCTCTCGCGGGCTCGAGCTCCTGCTCCGGCGGTCGGCCAAGCCGCCGCCTTAGTGGAACTCAGCCGGGGTGCTGGCCGACCAGCTCGAGCAGGGCCTGGCCGTGCCGCTGGAGCTTGACCGGCCCGATACCCGGGATCGTCAGCAGGTCGCCGCGGGAGCGGGGCCGGTCGCGGGCGACGGCCTCGAGGGTCGTGTCGTGGAAGATCACGTAAGCGGGCACGCCGGAAGCGCGCGCGAGGTTGCGACGCCATTCGAGGAGCGCGCCGAGGAGCTCGGTGGCGGTGGCGTCGAGCTGATCGCGCGTGGTCCCGGACTGCCGCTTGGCCCCGGCCACATGCTCACGGGCGGCGGCGAGCCCTCGACCTTGCTGGCCACGTGCCGCGCTGCCGCGCTCGGGCGTGCGTGCCGCCGCCACCGTCGCCTCGATCGGTTTCAGCCACGGGCTGGGCGTACGGCGGTACGTGCGCATCCCCATCGTGCGCTTCTGGGCCCAGCTCACCTGCAGCTTGCGCTCGGCGCGGGACAACGCCACGTACAGGAGACGCAGCTCCTCGGCCTTCTCGGACGGCGTCTCGGCGTGCACGATCGGCACGAGCCCGGTCTCCATGCCGACGACGAACACGGTGTCGAACTCGAGACCCTTGGCCCGATGGAAGCTGAGCAGCTCCACGGCGTCGGCGCTCGAGGCCCCGGTGTCGTCGCCGGCGCGCAAGGCGGTCTGCAGGAACTCGAGGAACCCGGGGAGTGATCCGTTCCCGCCGTCGGCGGCGAGGTAGTCGCGACCGAGGCGGCCGATCGCCTCGACGTGCTCGCGGCGTTCCTCGGACGCGTCGGCGGTGCTCTCGGTCAGGGCCTCCAGCTGGCCGGCGAACGGGACGCCGGGCTGCGCTCGGGTCTGCTCGCGGAGCGTGTCCAGCGCGACCTGGACCTCGGGCCGGTCGAGGAATTTCCCGCCGCCCCGGACCCGGAACGGGACGCCTTCGCGGCGCAGCGCTTCCTCGAACAGGGCCGACTGGGCGTTCGTCCGGTACAGCACCGCCGCCGACGACCACCGCGTTCCCGGTGGGTGCTCCCGGTGCAACGCGCGGGCGACACCCTCGGCTTCGGCCTCGTCGCTGGGGTAGGACCGGATGACGGGGAGCGGGCCCTCGGGTCGCGAGCTGCGGATCGTGGCTCGTTCGCCGCTCGTCGTCAGCACCGATGCCGCCACCGACACGACCTGCGGCGAAGAGCGGTAGTTCGTCCCGAGGCGCACGACGGCTGCGTCCCGGAAGTGGTCGCCGAACCCGGTGAGATACGACGCGTCGGCGCCCGCGAACCCGTAGATCGCCTGGTCGCCGTCCCCGACGACGCACAGGTCGGGGCGGTCGCCGAGCCAGGCGCGCACCAGACGGAACTGCGCGGGGTTGGCGTCCTGGAACTCGTCGACGAACACGTGCTGGAACCGCCAGCGTTGCGCGGCCTGGAACTCGGCGTCGGTCTCGAGCGCGTGGGCGCACCAGGTGATGAGGTCGTCGAAATCGACGAGCCCCCGGCGGCGACGCTCGCGTTCGTAGCGCTCGAACAGGACGGCGATCTCGGCCGGGGGCCGGGGTGGGTCCCGGCGCGCCGCCTCGGCGGCGACCTGGTAGCCGTCGGCTCCGATGAGCCGCGCCTTCGCCCATTCGATCTCGGCCGCGACCTCGGCCGCGAGCAGACCGCGCTCGCCGCCCCGGCCCGGCAGCATCGGCACGAGGAGGCGCGCCTTGCGGTCGAGGAGCTTCGGCATAGGCCGGTCGTGGTCCTCGCAGCGGCGCCGGAGCTGCGCGAGCGCGATGGAGTGGAACGTGCCCGCGACGACCTGGCGCCTGACCCCGAGCCGTGTCAACCGATCGCCGAGCTCGCCGGCGGCCTTGCGTGTGAAGGTGACGGCGAGGGTGTGCTTGGGGTCGATGTGGGCGTGCCGGGCCTGCCAGGCGATGCGACGGGTTAGGACGCGCGTCTTGCCCGCGCCGGCGCCGGCGAGGATCGCCAGCGGAACTGCGCGCGTGGTGACGGCCTCACGCTGCGCGTCATCGAGGCCCTCGAGCAGCGAGTCCTCGAGCAGCTGGTCATCGCCCACTCGTGGACGATACCGACCGGGTACGACAGCAACCGCGGATCGTCCTTGACCGGCAACGGCGGAAACGGGAAAGGCCCCGAGTAGTCTTCGCTGCGTCGCAGCTCCGATCTCCTCGGGGCCTCGCCGTTCGGACGACTGCCTCGGGGGCTCCCCGGCGGGCGGGGTGCCCTCTCGGCTGCGTCCCGGTCCCTGGCGCCGGATCACTCCGACGTTCGGTCACCGACCGACTCCTCGGACCCGTATTCCGGCGGCTGCCTATCTGACATCACCAGTGCCGTGCCCTTGTCACCGGTGTCAAGGAACATACGACCGCGTGCGCGCGCCGTCAAGGGCCTTCGCGACCTCGGGTACGTTCGTTCGATGCACGTGTCGCGCGCCCGCTTCGAGGAGCTCGTCGCCGACGCGCTCGACTCCATTCCTCCCGACCTGGCCGCGCACATGGACAACGTGGCGGTTCTCGTCGAGGACTGGCCGACGCGCGAGCAGCTCGGCGGCCGCCCGGGCACGCTCCTCGGGCTGTACGAGGGCGTGCAGCTCACCGACCGGTCGCCGCTGAACTACGCGGGCGTCATGCCGGACCGTGTCACGATCTTCCGGGGACCGCTGTGCGAGCGATCACGTGACGAAGCGCACCTCGCCCACCAGATCCGGATCACGGTCGTCCACGAGATCGGGCACCACTTCGGCATGGACGACGCCCGCCTCCGCGAGCTGGGCTGGGCGTAGCCGCCGCTCGCCGCGGCGTAGCGTGTTGCCGATGCGTGACCGGGCCCGCTGGCGCAACTGGGGTCGCAACCAGCAGTGCAGCCCTGCGGCCGTCGAGACCCCGGCCAGCGAGCTCGAGGTCGTCGAGGCCGTCCGGCGGGCGAAGCGGGCGGGGCAGACCGTCAAGGTCGTCGGCGCCGGACACTCGTTCACCGGCATCGCCTGCACCGACGGCCGCATGTTGCGCCTGGGCGAGCTCAACCGGATCGTCTCGATGGACCGCGACGCGGGCACTGTCACCGTCGAGGGTGGCATGCCGCTCTGGCAGCTCAACGACGAGCTGGAGACGCGCGATCTCGCGCTCGCCAACCTGGGCGACATCGACCGGCAGTCGATCTCGGGCGCGATCGCGACCGCCACCCACGGCGGCGGGAAGCGCTTCGGTGGCCTGGCCACGTTCGTGACCGGGCTCGAGCTCGTCACGGCCGACGGCGACGTGGTGCGCTGCTCGCGCGACGAGGAG
>DASYQJ010000232.1:0-12143 GCA_036005605.1 Acidimicrobiia bacterium | reverse complement strand
CGACGGTACCGGCGAGACGATCGAATAGTCCTTGTCGATGAAGTCGTCCTCGACCATCGCCAGGACGAGGGCGGTCGTCCCGACCTTCAGAAACGTGGCCACCTCGCACAAGTTGGCGTCGCCGACGATGACGTGCAGCCGTCGGTACTTCTGCGGGTCGGCGTGCGGCTCGTCGCGCGTGTTGACGATCGGCCGCTTCAACGTGGTCTCGAGGCCGACCTCCTCCTCGAAGAAGTCGGCCCGCTGGCTGAGCTGATAGCCGGTGTGGCCGGTGCCGTTCTCACCGCCCACCTTCCCGGCGCCCGTGAACACCTGGCGGGTCACGAACCACGGCAACAGGTGGCGCACAAGCGTGGCGAACGGGACGCTCCGGTCGACCAGGTAGTTCTCGTGCGTGCCGTACGAGTTGCCCTTGCCGTCCGTGTTGTTCTTGTAGACGACGATCTCCTGGTCCGAGCCGAGCAGGCGGCGCGCGGCTTGCATCGAGCGGGCGAGGATCCTCTCCCCCGACTTGTCCGCGCACACCAGCTCGAGCACGTCGGCGCATTCGGGAGTCGAGTACTCGGGATGCGCGTGGTCGACGTAGTAGCGCGCGCCATTGGTGAGCACGGTGTTGACGAGGTGAGTCTCGATCTCGGGCGGCGCGGCACCTTCGCGGGCGAACCCGCGGGCGTCGCGGCCGGGCGACTCGTCCTCGAAGTCCCATCCGACCTTGCGGTGCTCGACGTAGGCGTTGATGAGCATCGACGACGCGAGCACCGGGTTGGCGTCCGAAGCTCCGCGGAGCACGACGCCGTACTCGGTCTCGATACCGCAGACTTTGGGCACGGCCACGGGATCAGCCTACCTGGCAGCCCTTCGCGCCCTTGTCGCCGAGAACGGCGACAAGCCGTCGCAGGTCAGAGGTACTGCCCGGTGGTGACCCGCTCGATCTGCCGGCCGCCGCCGGTGCCGTCGTCGTCGGCGAGGAGCGTGCGCACGAACACGATGCGCTCGCCCTTCTTGCCGGAGATCTTCGCCCAGTCGTCGGGGTTCGTCGTGTTCGGCAGGTCCTCGTGCTCGCGGTACTCCTGTCGGATCGAGTCGACGAGGTCGGTCGTGGCGATCCCCCTCGCGCCGCCGGCGATCTGTCGCTTGATCGACATCTTCTTCGAGCGCCGGACGACGTTCTCGATCATGGCGCCGGATGCGAAGTCCTTGAAGAACAGCACCTCTTTGTCGCCGTTCTGGTACGTGACCTCCAGGAAGCGATTCTCGTCATCACCGGAGTACATGCGGTCCACCGCGGCACCGATCATCGTGTCGATCGCCTGCGATCTTCCGCCCGCCTTCTCGGTCTCGTCCTCCGCGATCGGGAGGTCCTCGCTGAGGTAGCGCGCGAAGATCTGGCGCGCGGCCTCCTGGTCGGGACGCTCGATCTTGATCTTCACGTCGAGCCGGCCGGGCCGCAGGATCGCGGGGTCGATGAGGTCCTCGCGGTTCGAAGCGCCGATCACGATGACGTTCTTGAGGCTCTCGACGCCGTCGATCTCGGCGAGCAGCTGCGGCACGATCGTGCTCTCGATGTCGGAGGAGATCCCGGAACCGCGGGTGCGGAACAGGGAGTCCATCTCGTCGAAGAACACGATGACGGGGACGCCTTCCTCGGACTTCTCACGCGCTCGCTGGAAGATGAGGCGGATCTGGCGCTCGGTCTCGCCCACGTACTTGTTGAGGAGCTCCGGGCCCTTGATGTTGAGGAAGTACGAGCGCGTCGCACTGTCGCCCGTCTTCTCGGACACGCGCTTCGCGAGCGAGTTGGCGACGGCTTTGGCGATGAGTGTCTTGCCGCAACCCGGCGGTCCGTAGAGCAGGATCCCCTTTGGTGGCTGGAGCTGGTGCTCGTGGAACAGCTCGGCGTAGAGGTACGGCAGCTCGACCGCGTCCTGGATCTGGTCGATCTGCTCGTCGAGGCCACCGACGTCCGCGTAGGTGATGTCGGGCACCTCTTCGAGGATGAGCTCCTCCACCTCCGGGCGCGGCAGACGTTCGACGAGAACACCCGACCGGGTCTCCATCAGGAGGTGGTCCCCGGCGCGGAGCCGCTCCCCCAGCAGGCCGCTGGCGAGCTCGCAGACGCGCTCCTCGTCGGCGCGCCCGACGACGAGCGCGCGCTGGCCGTTGTCGAGCAGCTCCTTGAGCGTGACGACCTCACCGGCGATGTCGTGGCCGCGCGCGAGCACGACGTTGAGCGACTCGTTGAGCACGACTTCCTGGCCGCGCTGGAGCTCTTCGACGTCGAGCTCCGGATGCATGGCGACGCGCATCTTGCGCCCCGCGGTGAAGACGTCGACGGTGCCGTCGTCGTTCACCTCGAGGAACGTGCCGTACGCCGACGGCGGCATCGTGAGCTTCTCGACCTCTTCGCGCAGCGCGCCGATGTGCTCGCGCGCCTCGCGCAGCGTTGCCGAGAGCTTCTCGTTCTGCGAGACGGCCTGGGCGAGCTGGCCCTTGGTCTCGAGCAGACGCTCCTCGAGCGTCCGCACCCGCTTGGGGGCGTCCTGGAGGCGGCGGCGCAGGACGACGACCTCTTCCTCCAGCGCCTTCGCCTGCTGCTGGAGCTCGCCGACCTGGCGTTCGTATTCTCCGAGGCGTCGCTCGTGCTCGGAGGCCACGTGACCACCTCCCACTGCGGACGGGCGCTCGACGCGCACCCTACACCCGGGCTCTCTGCGTCCCGGGGCACTTTGCAGGCCAAAAATTTACCCTACAGCGGCTTGACAAATTGACGGAACACGTTTGGGGCCATAGCCTGGTCGGTGAAGCTCAGGTCGGTGACCCCCGACACACCGACACCCTGACCGAGGACTGACCGAGGAGAGGACGCCACGATGAAGGTCTGGATCGACCAGGACCTGTGCACCGGCGACGGCCTCTGTGAAGAGATCGCTCCCGACGTGTTCACACTGCTCGACGACGGCCTCGCCTACGTCAAGGAGGGCGACAAGGTCTACGAGAACCCCGGCGGTGCCGAGGGCCTCGCCAACGTGCCCGGCGGCATGGAGGAAGCGGTGATCGAGTCGGCCGAGGAGTGCCCCGGCGAGTGCATCTTCATCGAGGTCGACTGACTCGCCCGACACACGCGCGTTACCGGATCGTCACGAAGCCCGGGTCCAGAACCCGGGCTTCATCGCGTTTGACGATGCTCGAGTGCTCAGCTCTCCCCGGGCGGTGCCTCGGGCCCCCACCCGACGCGTGTGGTCGGGACGGACCGGGCGTACGCCGCCGACGTAGCCGTGTACGTGTCGTCGTCCTCGTCGCGGCTCAACCATCCGAACGTCAGCCCGAGCGACCCGACCGTGATCAGGATCCCCCCGGCGAAGCTCAGCGCGAATCCCAGGAACGGCATCGGCGAGTCGCTTACGTATGCGCCGCGCGACGTGACGTGGGTGTCCGGATCGGTGAACTCGGCGTTGGGGTCGTAGTTGCCCGTCTGGGTCACCGTGTAGATGATCCAGCCCACCCCGGCCGGGATCATCAAGATGCCGATCACGATCGTCGCGATCCACAGCCTGATCTGGGTCTTCCGTGTCATGCCTGCATCCCACCCGATGGGAGCACCCGCGTCCTGAGTAGCGGGTACTCAGATCGGGCGGGTGGGGCCTCGCGTCGCCGTTAGCCCACCAGGCACGGACCGGTGTCGGCCGATGTCTGGCCGCCTCCGTTGAGCACCGGGCCCAGAACGATGTCGACCTCACGTCTCGTGAGCGCGTAGGCCGTCGACTCCTGACCCGGGTCGACTGCGAACGCGACCCCCACCATCCGGCCTTGCCCATCCACGAGCGGGCCGCCCGAGTCGCCCGGCGCGAGGTTGGCGGCAAGCACGTGCACGCGGCGGCTCGTACGGCCGGTCCGGTAGATGTCGGTGCCGCTGGCGTTGACCGTCTCGGCGATGCGGGCGGGTGCGATCCGCAGCGGTCCGCCGCCGGGATGGCCGAACACCGCGCCGGTCGTGCCGTCATTGCCGTCGGCGAATGGCAGGGCGAACAGCCGGAGATTCCGAACCCGCAACACCGCGAGGTCACGCTCCGGGTCGAACGCCACCACGGTGGCGGAGAGGCGCCGGCCATCGTTCGTGTCGACCTCGGTGCGCGGCTCCCCCGCCACGACGTGCGCGTTGGTGACGACCAGGTTGGCGCCGGCGACGAAGCCACTCCCTGCCTGGATCTGGTCGCAGGCCTCACCCTGGATCTTGAGCACCGACGCCGCGACGCGCGCGGCGACGTCCGGCGCGAGAGCGCGGGTCGGTGGCGCGCCGACGCCGCCCGGCCCATTGAGTCGCGAGAACACCTCCGGGAACGGGCCCTCCGCCACCGCCCGCCCGAGCCGCTGGGCTTGCGGCGGCGGGTCGGGTGCGTACCGGTTGACGGCGCGCAGGACCTGCGAGTCCCGCGCCGCGCGCGCCGGCCACCCTTGCGCGCTGGTCAGCGCCGGTGTCAGCAGCCACACGGCGACGAGAACGCCGAGCACACCGACAACGGCGCCGCCGACACGATCGATCTGGTACACGCCCTCGCGCGACGGAAGGCGACGGCGAAGGGTCACCCCCGCCGCGTAGCCCAGCGCCTGCCCCCCGCTCGCAAGGAGCAGGAAGAACAGGAGCGCCACGAACAGCCTCGTCTGCGACGCCTGCGCGCTCAGCAGGCTCATCACGTCATCGACGAACGCGACCGCGAGCACGATGCCGAGCGCGAGCCCGGCCCACGACACGACGCGGGCGACGAAGCCCAGGCGGTAACCGAAGTAGCCGGCGGCGATCATCGCCGCGATGACGACGAGGTCGAGGACGTTCACTCGCCGGGAACGAGCAGGCGCGCGTGGGTGAGGAACCCGGTGTGGGCGACCATCCGATGGTCAGGTCGTACGGACTGGCCGTCGACGTGCCAGTGCCGCTGGAGGACTTCGAGGGTCTCGGTCATACCAAACGCCGACGACGCCAGCTCCTCGCGCAAGCGCGCGACTTGCCCGATCGTCGGAAGGTAGGCGAGCAGGATCCCGCCCGGACGCAGGGCCGCCTCGGCGTGCTTGACGGTGCGCCACGGCTCCGGGAGATCGAGCAACACCCGGTCGAGATCGTGGACGTCGATGCCGTCGTAGGCGTCGCGCACTTCGATGTCGAGCGGCAGATCGGAGCCGAGGAAGCCCTCGATGTTCCTGCGGGCGCGGTCGGCGAAATCGGCTCGGATCTCGTAGCCGGTCACGTGGCCGGTCGGCCCGATCGCGCGCAGCAACGTCATCGTCAGGGCGCCGGAGCCAATCCCCGTCTCGAGCACCCGAGCGCCGGGGAACAGGTCGGCCAGGACGAGGATCGGTCCGAGGTCCTTCGGATAGATGACCTGCGCGCCACGAGGCATCTTGAGCACGTACTCGGCCAGCGTGGGCCTCACGGCGATGAGCTTGGTGCCGAGCGTGGTACGGACGGTGAGGCCCTCTTCACGCCCGATGAGCGCGTCGTGCGCGACGACGCCGGCATGGGTGTGGAACGTCCCGCCCTCGGCCAGCGTCACGAGATGGCGGCGTCGCTTCGAGTCCACCAGCAGGACGCGGTCGCCGGCGGCGAAGGGGCGGCCCACGGCGACTACCGGGATTGGCCGGCGCGGGAACCGACGCGCTCCTGCAACCGGCAGAACGCACAGACGTCGCTCGTGGTCGGCGATCCGCAGACCAGACACGCCTGGAGGCCTTCGCGCTCGGCGCCGGCGTCGTCGGTGAAGTGGTCGTGCGCGCGGTCCACGAACCCGAACACGAACGCCGCCTTGGCGCCGGGTGAGCGGTCCTCGAGCGCGTTGAGCACTTCCTTGTACCCGAGATGCCGGTTCCCTTCCGCCATCGGGCACTCCTCGACCTGATAGTCGATGCCTCGAAGCAGGCAATAGGCAGCCGTCTCGCGCTCGCCGAGTCGGTAGAGCGGCTTGACCTTCCGCGCGAACCCGGAGCTCGCAGGCAGCACGGGATGTTGACGGCCCAGGAAGCCGGTTTCCCAGCGCAGCACGTTGCCGAGGAGGACCGCCGCCTCGTCGTCGAGGTTGTGACCCGTGGCGACGACGTCGTAGCCGTGCTCGACGGCGACTGCGTTGAAGAGGTGCCGTTTCGAAAGTCCGCACGCGCCGCACGGAGCCCGGTGGGTCGCGGCGGCCGCGCTCGGGATGTCGTAGCCGAAGTCGTCGGCGAGATCGACCTCGTGCAGCTTGAGGCCTCGTTCGTGCGCGAAGGCGCGCGCGGCGTGTCCGGAGGCGTCGGAGTACTCCCCGATCCCGAGCCCGAGGTGGAGTCCGTCTGGCGCATAGCCGAGGCCGAGAAGGAGGTCCCACAAGGCGAGCGAGTCCTTCCCGCCTGACACGGCCACGACCACTCGATCGCCTGCGCCGATCATGTCATGGTCCTTGATGGCCCGCCGGACCTGCTGGCCACAATGCTTCAAGAAATGGTCGCGACAGAAGGCGGCGTTGTGCCGGCGGATGTCGAGCACCGCCGGCTCCCGGCAGACGCGGCACTTCACGCTGCGCCTCCCGAGGTCACGGGACGGATCTCGACGACGTCACTGTCGGACAGCCGCGCGTCCCGGGTCACGAGCGTGTCACCCTGGATGACGAGCACCGACTCGGGGTTGACGTCGAGTCGCTCGAGCAGCGCCGAGACCGTGAGCGGGCCCGGCATCTCGACTTCGCGCCGCGGGTTGCGGAGCACCACCTTCACGACCTCCCAGGGTACCGGGCGGTCTTCGACGAGACGGTTACGAGTTTGGGGGAACGGTTCGGATCTCGAGCCGCTCGCCGGGCTCGAGCTCGGTGCTGTACACGGTCTTCGGTGGCTCGGTGAGCATGCGCTTTACCAACGCGAGAAGACCGGCGGTGATCCCCGTGATGAGCCAGCGCCGTGACCCGTAACGGATGCCGCGTCGGAGGCCCGTGCGCGCGAGGCGGATCAGGATGTCCATCAAACGCGTCGCACCTCGACGATCGTGCGGCGCTTGCGACCGCGGATCCGCCCGAAGAGGTACGCGCCCAGGATGAGTGCGACGCCCGCGACGATCAGCGCAGTGAACCCGATGTTGCGTTGCGTGTCGGATGCGGTCGTGGAGCCCCGCAGCTGGCTGAACTTCGCTTCGAGATCGGCGCGTGTGATCGGCCGGTCGGTTCCCGGCGGTGTCGCGGTGTTGCCATCGCCCATCATGAAGAAGCCTTTCGCCTGCGCTGCACGCCGCGCGCTTTCCACGTGATCGCCCCGCCGATGAGCAGCGCGGCGAACATGATCATGTACGGAATCCACGACAGGTTCCCCGTGAACGTGGTTCCGGTCTCCTCCTGCAGCGCCCGCAGTCCCCCGACGGCAAGGAGGAGGACCCCCACGCCGAGCAGCAGCGCACCGAGGATGCCGAAGGCGATCCAGCGGCCCAGCTGCTGGAGCGGGACCACGGTTTCCTGCTTGAAGTAGGCGACGATGAGCTCCCACAGCTCGGTGACGAGCTGCGGCAGCGGCGGGTTTCGGCTGTCCGAGGGGTTCGGCGCCGGGTCGCTCACGGATCCTCCTTCGGGGCCGGGCGGGGATTGTCGTCGCCGTCGCTCCGGCCTGCAACCAGCATGCCCCTCGACCCGCCTACGGACTCGCCGCCGGGGTGGGCGTGTTCGGCATCGGCACCAGCTGATCGGCGGCCGGCGCGTCGGGGAACCTGCCCACGATGTCGGCGACGCGGGCACGGATCGCGATCCCTCCGCTCTCCGCGAAATCGCCGTTGGCGAGGAACGCGAACGACACGGCTCGACCCTGGTCGATGAGTGCCGCCAACCCCGTGACGCCCTGCAGCGACCCGGTCTTGCCCCGTAGCTTCCCGGTGAGCGGCGACCCACGGAACTCGTCCTCGAGCGTGCCCGACTGCCCGGCGACTGCGAGGCCGTCCCAAAGGGCGCGGAGCTCGGGGCGGGCTCCGAGTGCGAGCGCGGTGACCAGGGTGCGGCACGAGACACGATTGCCCCGGTCGAGACCAGAGCCGTCGACGAGTGTCAGCCCCTCGACGGGGATGCCGAGCCCGCGAGCCTTGTCGGCGATCACCTGGGTGCCGGCAGCGGTCGTGCCCTGGTTCGCCACCCGCGCGCCCAGCTCGCGCGTCAGCAGCTCGGCGCCGAGGTTGTCGCTGATCCTGATCAACGACTCGACGACATCGCGGAACGGTGGCGACTGCACGGACGCCACGCTCACCGCGTCGCCTGGCGCGTTCGAGTGACCAGGTGCCCCACCTACGGCGACCCCGCGGTCGGTGAGCAGCCGCGTGAGCTCCCCGGCCGCGAACACCGCGGGGTCGTCGACCGGGACGGGCTTGGGCCTGAACGCGCTGAACCCGTGGTTGACGGTGAGCGCGCCGATCGGACCGACCTGTCCGTCGGTGCGGTACGTGTCCTTCCACGTGGGTAGGTAGCGCGTGGTGTCGTAGCGCGAGTCGTCGCCTTGCACGCCGCCGGGGATGCTCCGGACGCCGGCGGCGACGATCGAGTCGGCGAGCGAGACGAGCGACGTGGTGACCTCGTCCTTGGTCTTCGGGTCCGACGCGATCAGCGCCTGGTACTCGGGCGTCGCGAGGCCGGGATCGCCGGCGCCGACGAGCCACAGACGCGACACCGCCCCGTTCGCCGGCGCGGCGGGGGCGACCGCCTTCGTCTCGTATTTGAAATCGGGTCCCATCGTGGACAGCGCCACCACCGCGGTCAGCAGCTTCTCCGTCGACGCGGGGGCGAGCACGGTGTTCGGGCTCTTGGACGCGAGCTCACCGGCACCATCGGTGACGATCACGCAGTTCTGGTTCGCAGCCAGCTCGGCGTCGAGACCCGACTGGAGTCGCTGCGCTCCCACCGCGTCGACCAGTGGCTGCGGCACCCGCCGCGGTGACCAGAGTGGTGTCGCGAGACGAGGTGCATCGGTCGTCGCCGCCGGCGCGTCGTCGTCGCGCAGCGCGAGATACCCGCAACCAGCCGCCGCGGTGATCAGGATGACGGCGACAATCCGACGGATCGCGATGTTGCCGCCGATCACAGTCCTCTCCGCTGCCGGAACCGCGCGTACCGGTAGAGATGGGCGAGCGCGGTCACGGCGCGGTTGGAGGACGAGTAGCACAGGCGTCCGGTCGCCCGGACCGCGCGCGGCCCCGGGTTGTCGGGGTCGGCAACGGCGAGCTCGGTCGCGGTGAGGATCGGCTTTCCCGTGGCGAGCGAGATGTCGGCCGCCGCGTGCGCGAACCGTTCGTCCTGGCGCTCGTGGTACGCGACGATCCGTTCGAGCCCATGATCGGGGAAGAACGGGCCGGTGCGCATCAGGCGCGCCTGGTTGGACTGGATGCCGATCCCGAGGTACACGACCGCGTCGACCGCGTCGTGGGAGGCGATGAGGTCCATGACCTCTGGAATCGTGTCACGCGTCTCGGCGCCTGCGAGGTCGACCGGGTTGTTTCGGCTCCACCGGGGCGGGAGCTTGGCGTCGATGGCCGCCCGCAGGTCGTCGGGGAGGCGGAGCAGCTCGAGACCGGCGCGCGTCACGGCGTCGGCCGTCACGACACCCCACCCGCCGGCGGTCGTGAGCACGGCGACCCGTGGGCCCCGCGGGAGCGGCTGGGTCGCAAACGTCGCTGCCGCCTCGAACGCCTCCTCGACCGTGGTCGGACGGGTCGCACCGGCCTGGTGACACATGCCGTCGAAGATCCGCTCGTCGGACGCGAGCGCTCCCGTGTGCGAGGCCGCGGCCCGCTGACCTCCGGCGGTCACGCCACCCTTGAGGAGGACGAGCGGTTTGCGGCGGGCGACGCCGCGGATCCGCTCGAAGAAACCTCGCCCGTCGGTGACGCCTTCGACGTACGCGAGCGCGACGGTCGTCGCGTCGTCGCCGGCGAAGTACTCGAGGAAGTCCGGCACCGTGACGGCGGCGGCGTTGCCGGCCGAGACGGCCCGGCTCACGCCGATGCTCGTCTGCACTGCGTAGTTTTGGAACGACGACACGAAGTTGCCGGACTGGCTCACGATGGCGATGCCGCCGGACGGCGGATACGGGGCCACGATCTGCGCGCACAGCGACAGCGGCGTCGAGACGACGCCCTGGCCGTTCGGCCCGACGAGCAGCATGCCGAGGTCACGCGCCAGCTCGACGAGGTCGCGCTCGGCGGCCCGCCCGTCCTCGCCCGCCTCGCCGTATCCCGCCGACGTGACGAACGCGGCCTTGACGCCCTTCGCCGCGCACGCCTTCAGGAGATCGAGGTTGGCAGCGGCGGGCGTGCACACGAAGACGAGGTCGGCGGCACCTTCGGGCAGGTCGTCGATCGAAGTGAGGACGCGCCGTCCGAGGATCTCGCCGCCTTCGAGGTTGGTGGCGAACACCGCGCCCGGGTAGTCGTGCCGGAGGATGTTGTGGAGCGCGACGAACCCGAACTTCCCGGGATGACTCGACGCCCCCGCCACCACGACGCCGCGCGGCTCGAACAACGCGCGCCACTGCTCGGACGAGGGCGACGTCATGGTCGGACCTCGACCAGCGCGTCCACCGCCACCAGGCGGCCCTCTACGACGACGAGCGGGTTCACGTCCACCGAGATGATGTCGGGACGGTCCTCGGTCAGCCGGGAGAGGGCGAGGATCACATCCGCGGCCGCACCACGGTCGACGGGCGGCTCGCCGCGCACCGGACCGAGCAGCGGCTGCGCGGCCAGTTCGTCGAGCATCTCCTCGGCATCGACCCGTTCAAGTGGGACGAGCCGGAACGCGACGTCCGCCAGGGCCTCGGTGAGCACGCCGCCGATACCCAGCATCACGGACGGCCCGAACTGCTCGTCGCGGTACACACCGGCGATCAGCTCACGGCTTCCGCGCACCATTGGGGCGACGAGCACTCCGACCGCGCCGTCCTCGGGAGTCGCCGCGTCGAGGAGTGCCGCGGACGCCGCGCGCACATCGTCGTCGCCGTGCAGCCCAAGCCGCACGAGACCCCGTTCCGTCTTGTGGGTGACGCCCGCGCCGCAGAGCTTCGCGACCACGGCTGCCTCGGACGCGACAGCGCGCGCGGCGTCGACGGCCGCGTCCGGCGTCTGGACGAGACGTTCGTCGAGCACGGGCACGCCGGCCGCAGCGAGGACGCGCTTCGACTCGTGCTCGGAGAGGGTGCGCGTGATGGGAGGGGTCACACCGCGGTGGCGCGGTCCCGCCAGAACTCGTCGCGCAGGACCCGCTTCAGGAGCTTGCCGGCGTCGGTTCTCGGCAGCTCGTCGCGGAGCTCGTACCGGCGCGGACGCTTGTAGCCACCGACGCGCCCCTCGACGAATGCGCGCAGCTCCGTGAGGTCGATCGTCTCCCCCGGCTTCGGCTGGACGACCGCGTACACGCTCTCGCCCCATTCGTCGTCCGGGATGCCGAACACGGCCACGTCGAGCACCTGCGGGTGCTCGTGGAGCACGGCTTCGATCTCGGCGGGGTAGATGTTCACGCCGCCCGAGATGATCATGTCCTTCTTGCGGTCGTTGATGAAGAGGAATCCCTCGTCGTCGCGGTAGGCGACGTCGCCGACCGACTTCCACCCGCCGTCGCTCAGCTCGGCGAGCTGCTCGTCGGTGCGGTGGTATCCGTCCATCGCCAGACCGGTGCGGATGAACAGCTCTCCCGGTTCGCCGACGTCCGCCTCGGTGCCGTCCTCCCTGACCAGCTTCACCTCGATCCCGCCGTAGACCTTCCCGCACGACCCCGGTTTGCGCAGCTGGTCGGGCGGCTTGAGCACGGTGACAATGCCGAGCTCCGTCGACCCGTACACCTCGTACAGGAAGCCCTCGCCGAGCTTCGCGACCACCTCCTGCTTCAGTGCGTACGGCACCGGCGCCGCGTTGGCGATCAAGCAGCGCATCGACGACAGGTCGGCGCGCTCGAGCTCCCCCGGCGGCAGGGTGACCAGTCGCTTGAGCTGCGTCGGCGCCGAGAACGTGTTCGTGACGGCGTGCTCCTTCACGAGGCGCAGCCATGAGACCGGATCGAACTTGCGCAGGATGACGACCGGGCAGCCGAGCGTGTGGCTGATCACGGCGAACGCCAGCGGCCCCGAGTGGTAGAGCGGCCCCGTCGTGATGTGCACCTCGCCGCCGGGGA
>DASYQJ010000231.1:0-3777 GCA_036005605.1 Acidimicrobiia bacterium | reverse complement strand
GTCGAGATCGGCGTCGAACGCGACGTCTTCGACAACAGGCGCCGGTCGAAGAACGAGACGGAGCTCCGAGGCATCCGGAAGGCGCAGCGCGCCTGCGAGGCCGCGCTCGACGCGTCGCGAGACCTGCTCCGCCGCGCCCGGACGAACGGAGGCGGCCTCCAGGTCGACGGCGAGCCGCTCACGTCCGAGCGACTGAAGCGCGTGATCGAGGACGTCTTCGCTGATTGCGGCGTCGAAGGCAGCGACATGATCGTGGCGCACGGGCCGCAGTCGGCCGTCGGCCACAACATGGGCTCCGGCCAGATCGCGCCGAACGAGCCGATCGTCTTCGATCTCTTCCCCAAGGACAAGGCGACGGGCTGCTACGCGGACATGACGCGGACGTACGTCGTCGGCGAGCCGTCGGAGGAGCTGCAGAAGTGGTACGGGCTCGTCAAGGAGGCGCTCGAGATTTCGACTGCCGGCGTGAAGCCGGGCGTGAACGGACGCACGCTGTACGAGCAGGTCTGCAACATCTTCCAGGACGCCGGCTACAAGACGCAGCTCAACAAGCAACCGGGCGAGGTCCTCGAGGACGGCTTCTTCCACGGGCTCGGCCACGGCGTGGGACTCGAGGTGCACGAGCTGCCCAACATGGGACGCGTCGGCCACGACCTCGTCGCCGGCGACGTGATCACGATCGAGCCAGGCCTCTACCGCTCCGGCTACGGCGGCCTGCGGCTCGAGGACCTCGTGCTCGTCACGAAGGACGAGTACGAAGTGATCACGGACTATCCGTATGACCTGACGCCGTGACGCAGTCACGGACGATCGACACGATGCTCCTCGAGGAGCGCCGCTACGCACCCGATCCCGAGTTCGCGCGTCAGGCAAACGCCCAGCCCGACATCTACGAGCGCGACTGGGAGGAGTTCTGGGAGACCGAGGGCCGAACGCGCGTGACGTGGTTCGAGCCGTTCACGAAGCTGTACGAGTGGGACGCGCCCTACGCGAAGTGGTACCTCGGCGGGAAGCTCAACGTGTGCTTCAACGCCGTCGACCGCCATGTCGAGGCGGGTAAAGGCGATCGCGTTGCCTACTACTGGGAGGGCGAGCCCGAGGCCGAGCGCCGGACGATCACCTTCGCCGACCTGCAGCGCGACGTCGTGCGGCTCGCGAACGCGCTCCGGGAGCTCGGCTTGCGGAAAGGCACGCCGGTCGCGATCTACATGGGCATGGTCCCGCAGCTGCCGGTCGCAATGCTCGCGTGCGCGCGGATCGGAGCGCCGCACACGGTCGTCTTCGGCGGGTTCTCCGCGGAATCGCTTTCCGACCGGCTGAACGATATGGAGTGCGAGGTCCTGATCACGCAGGACGAGGGCTGGCGCGCCGGTAAGAAAGTGCCGCTGAAGCAGAACGCGGACGAGGCTGTCGCGAACTCGCCCTCCGTGAAGAAGGTCGTCGTCCACCGCCGCACCGGCGACAGCGTTGCCTTCGATCCCTTACGCGACCTGTGGTGGGACGAGCTCGTCGCGGACAAGGACGACGACGCGACCTCGTGCCCCTGCGAGCCGATGGACGCGGAGGACTTGCTCTACCTTCTCTACACGTCGGGGACGACCGCGAAGCCGAAGGGGATCGTCCACACCACTGCGGGCTATCTCGTCGGCGTGGCGACGACGCACCACTACATCTTCGACGTCAAGGCGGACTCGATCTACTGGTGTGCCGCCGACGTCGGTTGGGTCACCGGGCACAGCTACATCGTCTACGGGCCGCTGACGAACGGGACGAGCGGCGTCCTCTACGAGGGCGTGCCGAACTATCCGAACCCGGAGCGGTGGTGGGAGATCATCGAGCGCTACGGCGTCGACATCCTCTACACGGCGCCGACGGCGATCCGCTCCCACATGAAGTGGGGGCCCGAGCACGCGGAGAAGCACGATCTTTCGTCGTTGCGACTTCTCGGCACCGTCGGCGAGCCGATCAATCCCGAGGCGTGGGTCTGGTACCGCGAGCACATCGGCGGCGACCGCACCCCGGTGGTCGACACGTGGTGGCAAACGGAGACGGGGATGATCCTCATCACTCCGCTGCCGGGCGTGACAACCACGAAGCCGGGCTCGGCGACGAAGCCGTTTCCGGGCGTCGATGCCGCAGTCTTCGACGAGAGCGGTCAGGAGGTCGGCCCGGGCGGAGGCGGCTACCTCGTCCTCAAGCGGCCCTGGCCCGCGATGCTGCGAGGCATCTACAAGGACGACGAGCGGTACCGCGAGACGTACTGGTCGAAGTACGGCGACGTCTACTTCGCCGGTGACGGCGCCCGTATCGACGAAGACGCGGACTTCTGGCTGCTCGGCCGGGTCGACGATGTGATGAACGTCTCCGGCCATCGCATCTCGACGATCGAGGTCGAGAGCGCGCTCGTCGACCACAAGAAGGTCGCCGAGGCGGCGGTGTGCGGCCGTTCCGACGACCGAACCGGTCAGGCGATCGTCGCGTACGTGACGCTGAAGGGCGACGACTCCGGATCGGTCGAGATGCTCGAGGAGCTCCGCAATCACGTCGGCACGAAGATCGGACCGATCGCGAAGCCGGCCAACATCGTCTTCACGCCGGAGCTGCCCAAGACCCGTAGCGGCAAGATCATGAGGCGGCTTCTGCGCGACGTAGCGGAGAACCGCACGCTCGGCGACACGACGACTCTCGCGGATCCCGCCGTCGTCGAGGAGATCAAGGAGCGTGCAACGGCCGAGAGCCGCGAGGAATAGCGTCCTCGTCGTCTTAGGCGCGGTCGCGCTCGTTCCCGGCGCGGCCGGTGCCGATGGCCTCGCACAGGCGCGGGCTGCGGTCGCCCTCGCCCGGACGCCGGAAGGAATGCAGGCGCGGTACGACGCAGGCCGCCGCCTCGAGGTCGCGCTCTATGCCGCCCGCCGCGGTTGCCGGGCCGAGCTTGCGCTGGCGCGCGGGCTCGTGCGGTGGGCAGAGGGCTACGACCGCCCGAGCCGCGCACTCGAGACCTCAGGGCAGCGCCTAGCGCGGAAGGCGCTCGCCGACCTGTCGAAACCGTGCCGGCCCAGCCGGCTGGCGCCGCCGCGGCTGCGTCGGCTCCCGCGGGTGCCGCCGCTCGTGCGTGCAGCGGCGCCGAGGGCGAGCATCGCCCAGCTCGACGCACGGCTCGCGGGCCTCGGCCGCCGGTTTCAGGGCTACGCCGCGATCTGGATGCACGATCCGCTCAACGGGACGTACGCCGGCTGGAACACCGACGCCCGCTTTCCCGCCGCCTCGGCGGTGAAGGTCGGCCTGCTCCTGGCGGCTCTCCAACGACTGCGCCGTCCCGAGCGATCGGCGCTCGACTACGAGCTCCGCACGATGATCGGCTGGTCGTCGAATCTCGCAACGAACCGGCTGGTCGAGCGGTTCGGCGGCGCGGGCGCCGAGCAGGCGCTGCGGCGCGCCGGTGCGTACCGGAGCACCTTCCCCGGGGGCTACCGAGTCGGCACGGCGCACGCCGACGTTCAGGAGCAGCCTCCACTCGTATCCAGCCGCGTGACGACGGCGCGAGACCTCGGGCGCATCCTGTTCGTGCTTCACGGCTGCGCGCTCGGCGCCGCCGCGGCGGAGCGCGCGACTGGTCTCGACCCGCCTAGGTGCCGTTATGCGCTGCGACTCCTGCTGAGCTCGGAGCCGCGCGGCAACAACGTAGGGCTGCTGCGGCCCTTCCTGCCGAAGAACACGCCCGTTGCACAGAAGAACGGCTGGCTGCACGACGCCCGGCTGACGGCCGCGATCGTCTTC
>DASYQJ010000230.1:0-5375 GCA_036005605.1 Acidimicrobiia bacterium | reverse complement strand
GTCCGCTTTGCGACGGCGACTCCGAGGCGGCCGCTGAGGTCGTCGGGCAGCTTGCCCGTGACGGCGGCGTCCCAGCGCGAGATGAACACCGACGCCACCGACGAGACGTCGAGGTCGAGATCCCCGTCCTTCCGGCGCTCGAGCCCACGGACATACGCCTCGGCCGCAGCCTGGTAGTGCTCACGCGAGAAGAGCAGCGTCACGTTCACAGACACACCGGCCGCGATGAGCTCCTCGATCGCCGGGATCCCTTCGGGCGTCCCGGGCACCTTGATGAACAGGTTCGGCGTCGCCGCCTTCTCGTGCAGCGCTTTGGCCTCGTCGACCGTGCTCTTCGTATCGTGGGCCAGCTTCGGTGAGACCTCCAGTGACACCCAGCCGTCGACGCCCCTGGTGGCGTCGAAGATCGCGCGAAACAGGCTCGCCGCCTTCGTGAGGTCGACCAGTGCCAGCTCGAAGAACAGCGCCTCGCCCTCGGTGCCGGCCGCCAGCAGGGACCGGATCTGCTCGTCGTAGTCGGCGCTGCCGGTGAGCGCCTTGTCGAAGATCGTCGGGTTCGACGTCAAGCCGGTGACCGCGAGGTCGGCGATGTACCGCGCCAGCGTCCCGCTCGTCAGGAGCGCGCGGGTGATGTTGTCGAGCCACAGGCTCTGGCCCGCGTCGTGCAGTCGTGTTGCCGCGTTCAGGCTGCGTTCCCGTTCGAAGTCGAGGACCTCACCGAGCCGGCGCAAGTGTCGCTCCTCGGTGCTCGGCACCGCGTTCACGAAGGCCTCGACGATCTCGGCCGCGACTGCGGGGCCCATGACGCGCGCGCCGAGCGTGAGCACGTTGACGTGGTCGTGCTCGACCATCTGATGGCCCGTGTAGTGGTCCGCCGCGTACGCGGCCCGGATCCCGGGCAGCTTGTTGGCAGCGATCGTGACGCCCGCCCCGCTGCCGCACACGAGGATGCCCCGCTCGGCATCGGCGGCCTCGAGCGCCTCCGCCACCGCCTCGGCGACGAGGGGGTAGTCGATGCCCTCGGGCGGCGCCGTGTCCGGTCCGTACAGAAGGGGCTCGTGCCCGGCGGCGCGGACGGCGTCGGCGATCGTCGGGCGCAACGGCAACCCCGCATGATCGGCGGCGATGGCGACCTTCATCATCCGCAGCTTACGAACGGAGCGGAGCGCTCAGCCGGTCCCTCGCTCTGACGCGCAGGGGTAGCCGGCCGCGATGCCGACCTCCCGCGGCACGTTCCCCAGGTCCATGAGGGGTGTGGGATCGCCTTGGGTGGCGAGGAAGTCGGTGGCGGCCTGGCGAAGCTGGCCCGGGTCGACCTTCTTCTCGATCTGCTTGAGGAGCTTGGCCCTGACCGCCGTCCCATCGGGCGAGTCCGGACCGAGCAGCGCGTCGGGCGCTGCCTTCGCGAGCCGCTTGATATCGGCGTTCTTCAGGCCGAGGGTGCGGAGGGTGTCCACCGCGGCGCGGGCGCGGTCGGAGATCGGTTGCGCCTTCGCGCCCAACTCCTGCGGGGCAGTGGCCAGGTAGGGCCGCAGATCATCGACGAGCGCCGGCCCGTACGCGAGGTCGGCGAGCCCGGCTTCCGAGGCGTCGGCCTGGATGACCGCCACCGCCCACGCAGTGATGCTGAGCTTGGCGGCCGGAACCGCACGGCAGAAGCGAGCCGGGTTGCCGCCGGTCAAGCTCGTGATGAGCTGCGGCTCCGGGAGGGGGGTGACCGCCCCCACGTCGGGCGTCGCGCCCGCCTCCGGTGGCGGCGCGGCAGGTATCTGCTCCTCCTGGGCTCTCGTGCGCTCCTCCTTCAACCGTTCGTCGTTGAGCTCCTGCGTCTCGGTGAGGAGGTCACCGCGTTCGGCGAAGTCGACGGCGATGATGTTGGGAGCGAGCCCTCGTTCTCGGAGGCATTGCTCGACGCGCCTCTCGAGCACGGCGTGCGAGTTCGCGTCGGAGCCCGTCGCCGGATTCGGCGGCGAGGACGTGACCCAGTGGTTGATCAGGAACAGCGGCGCATCCGGATTCCCGCGGTTTGGTGCGCAGTCGAACTGCTTCTTGTTGTTGAACGAGAACGTCGTCTCCTGGAACCAGTCGTACATGTTGTGGTACCAGGGCGGCCCGCCGGGATCGCCGCGCTCGGCGAACACCAACAGCGTCCGCCCGCTGTCGATGAGCTCCCGGAGCGTCGGGAGTGGCTCGCCGGGCCGCAACGTAGCCACGTGATCGGTGAGCCCGGCCCTCTCGAACGCCGCCGCGGTGTCGGCGGGCGTGGTGGCGTCCTGGATGACGACCATCAGCACATCGTCCGGATGGTTGGTGAGGAAGCTGTTGATGTCGGAGAGGGGCTTCTGGAGGTCGACGGCGCCGGTCTCGCAGTTGCTGTGACACAGGTAGATGCCGCGCTGCGCGTCAGCGGCTTTCGGGGCGCCGGCCGCGAGCTGCGCCGCCCGCTTCGCGGCCACCGGGTCCTCGTTTACCTCGGCGCGCCCGGCGGCCTGGGCGACCTTGTCGGTAAGCACGATGGGCACGCGCTGACCCGGGATGCGCGCCGTGGACGGAACGCCGTAATACGTGTCGATGAGCAGCGCGCGGACGCCCGCGTTCAGCTGCTCGTTGATCGTGCCGATCTGCTCCGCGAACAGGAAGCCGGGGTAGTTCGCCGAGGACATCGCGTTGTGCGCTCCCGGGAACGCGACCTGATCGATCCGGAGATCGCACAGTGACTTCTTGCCGTTGCAGACCTGTTCCTCGCTCGCTTGAGCTGCTTTCGCTGCTCCGCGGGTCGTCACCAAGAAGCCGACGGTCACCAAGCCGGCGATCACCACGATCGCACCGCCGACGGTCGCCAACCGCGGCCACAGGGCGCGCCGCTCCGCCTGTTTCGCGGTGATCGCACGGACGAGGCCGAGGATCTCGGTGACGGCGAGGTAGCCGAGCCACAGCGCGGCCGCCCGGATCAGCAGCTCGAGGTTGCCCAGCGGCTCCTGAATGAAGACGATGCTGATGACGATGCCGAGCACGCCGAGCAGGATCGTTCCCCAGGTGGTCTGCTGGCGTCGCCCGATCCATCCTCGAGCCCGGTTCCAGACCTCGGCCGGCGTGTACCGGCGCTCGGTGCTGGCCGCGGCGGCCGCGACCACGAGTCCGTACGCCGCGATCCAGAGGCCGGTGAGGCGAAGGTCGTCCGTGACCTCACCGAGCGCGCCCTTGATCGCGTCCGCGAGTTGGGCGTCCTCGATCTGTCGACCCACGAGCCAGGTAGCGACGAACAGGAGCGCCACGATGAACAGCCCGCCGATCACCGCCGCGATGCCGAGGCGGCGCACCGCCCGTCGTCGATCCTCGGCGAGCAGGATGCTGCCGGCGGCCGCCGCGAGTCCGACGACGAGGGCCGCGGTGGCGACCTGGCCGACGATGCCCTCGGCGTCCCACAGCCCGAGGTCGTCGATCTTGCTCGTCACGTCGCTCAGGCTGTTGTCGAGCCCGCTCGTCCCCTGCTGGTTGCCGCCCCCGCCGCCGGACGCCTGCAGGCTGCTCGTGATGAGGGCGAACGAGGCCCCGAGGTCGAGCCCTCCCCGACCGCCACCCTCGCCCTGCTGGATGATCGACTCGTGCGTCCGGCGAACCGCGTTGCGGAAGATCGACTTGAAGGTGTCGGTGTCGATCACGCCCTCGAGCGCCAGCTCGAACGCAGGCCGGAAGCTGGTCGCCTGCTGGTTCCCTGCTTCGACGAGCTGCGCGGTCAACCGGCGAGCGAGCTCCGTCCGCACGGCCTGGGAGTTGAGGGGCTCGACTGCGCGCTCACTGAACGAGTCGCTGTCGTAGAGCGTCGACCCGGCCCAGTTCGCGAGAACGAGCACGGGGAACATGACTCCTGCCACCACGAGCAGCACAACGCTCGCGACCCGCCGCATAGGACCGAAACCGTAACGCGCGGAGCGTGACGACGCGGGTCAGCCGCGCAGCGCGCGGAAGCGGCGGATGAGCGCGTTCGTGCTGCTGTCGTGATCGAGCTCCGGCTCGGGACCCTCGAGCTGCGGCACGATCCGGTTCGCCAGCACCTTGCCCAACTCGACGCCCCACTGGTCGAACGAGTTGATTTTCCAGATCGTCCCCTGCGTGAACACTTTGTGCTCGTACATCGCGACGAGCTGGCCGAGCACGTACGGCGTGAGCTTCTCCGCCAGGATCGTGTTGGTGGGGTGATTGCCCCGGAACGTCCGGTGCGGCACCTGGAAGGCAGGCACGCCCTCGGCCTCGACCTCCGCCCGGGCTTTGCCGAATGCGAGCGCCTCGGTCTGGGCGAAGAAGTTCGCCATGAGCAGATTCTGTTGGTCGTCGACTTCCGTGTCGGCGTTCACGAAGCCGATGAAGTCGCAGGGGATGAGGCGCGTGCCCTGGTGGATGAGCTGGTAATACGCGTGCTGACCGTTCGTGCCGGGCTGCCCCCACACGATGGGCCCCGTCATGCAGGTGACCGGGTCGCCGTCGAGGGTGACCGACTTGCCGTTGCTCTCCATGTCGAGCTGCTGGAGGTACGCGGTGAAGCGCGACAGGTACTGGCTGTACGGCAGGATCGCCTGCGTCTCGGCGCCGAAGAAGTCGTTGTACCAGAGGCCGATCAGTCCCAGCAGCACCGGCAGGTTGCGCTCGAACGGCGCGGTGCGGAAGTGCTCGTCGATCGCGTGGAAGCCGGCGAGCATCTCCCGAAACCGTTCGGCGCCGATGGCGATCATCACCGACAGCCCGATGGCCGAGTCGTACGAGTACCGACCGCCGACCCAATCCCAGAACTCGAACATATTTGCCGTGTCGATCCCGAACTCCGTCACCTTCTCGGCGTTGGTCGACACGGCGACGAAGTGCTTGGCAATGGCGGCGTCGTCCTTCAGCGAAGCGAGCAGCCACTCCCGGGCGGTGCGTGCGTTCGTCAGCGTCTCGAGCGTCGTGAACGTCTTCGAGCAGACGACGAAGAGCGTCTCGTGCGGATCGAGGTCTCGCAGCGACTCGTGGATGTCGATGCCGTCCACGTTGGAGACGAATCGCACGGTCAGGTCGCGGTCGCTGAAGCCCTTCAGCGCTTCGTACGCCATCGCCGGGCCCAGGTCGGAGCCGCCGATGCCGATGTTCACGACGTTGCGGATCCGTCGCCCGGTCTGGCCGGTGTGCTCACCCGAGCGCACCGTGCCGGCGAACGCCGCCATCTTCCGGAGCACCTCGTGCACCTCGGGAACGACGTCCTTGCCGTCCACGACGATGTGCTCGCCCTCGGGTGCGCGCAGCGCGACGTGCAGAACGGCACGGTCCTCGGTCACGTTGATCTTCTCGCCGGCGAACATGGCGTCGATCCGCGCCCGCAGTCCGGCGCGCTCGGCGAGCGC
>DASYQJ010000229.1:0-5750 GCA_036005605.1 Acidimicrobiia bacterium | reverse complement strand
GTGGCGGCCGATCAGGCCCTCCTTGACGGTGCCGAACATCGGCTCGTCGGTCTCGACGTCGACGTAGACGTCTTGGAGCTTGCCGATCTTCTGCCCCTCGCGGTCGACCAGCGTCTTGCCGTGCCACTCGGCGATGTTCTGCTGTTGGGCCATGCTTCTCCCTCCTTACGCGGACGGTGGCCCGTCGATATACGGGCAGCTTAGCTCCGTGGCACGCCTGAAGGCGGTGGCTGGAAATGGGCGACTTGGTGGCTGGAAACGGGCAACTTCGGAGGATGTAGTCCCCGTGGGCGGCGAGGAAGATCGCCTAGAGGAGGTCAGTCGCGACGGTCACATGCGCGGGCTAGGTGAGCTCGTGGAGGGCGTAAGACTGGTCCAAAGTAATTGCGCACGTCTGCCTATTGATGGTGCGGTGCGTACGGCGGCCCGGTGTGATTGGACGCGGCAGGCGGTGGTGTTACAGGTACACGCGCGCGAGGAGAGACAGGTTCGCAGGGTTGACGAAGCTTGCGCCGCTGGAGTCGGTTGTTTCTAGCCTTAGGGGAATCATCGAGTGCGCGCTCGCGCGGGACCTCGGTGCGACACCCTGCGACTTCGTCGCCACCGGTCAGGCTTCAGCCCTGTAGCGCGCATTCAGCGAGCGGCACCTCGACGGCGTTTTCTGAGTCGACGAGGCATCTAGCGCCAGGGATGCCATCGGTCACGGGAGGCGCGCGGCGGTGAAGCGGGCGAGTTCGTCGAGCAGTTGGTCCTGGAACTGCGGGTCGTGGACGGCGCGATGCGGCTCGATCTGGCGCTGGTGATACCAGTAGCCGCCGGAGGTGCGGGCGTCAGCGTCGTCGCTGGTGGCGAGCCACTCTTGCGTGAGGTGTCCGAGCCGCAGGTCGTCGGGCGCGCCGGGTCCGCCCATTCTCGTGGGCACCCAGCCGGGGTCGACGGCGTTGCTGAAGACGTCCGGCCAGAGTCGGGCGACGGCAGCGGCGAGCGTGGTGACGAAGAGCTTGCTGTCCGGATACGAGCCCGTGCGCCGGCCGTTCCAGTCGACGCCGTCCAGGCTGGGTCGCCCGTTGTAGTGGGCGCTGCTGCTGAGGTAGACGAGGCGTTGCGGGCGGTCGATGAGCGCGGTGAGCAGGTAGGGAGCGACGCTGTTGACGGGCAAGACAGGCGGGCCGGTGTAGACGCCGGCGTTGTGGATCACCGCGTCCATGCGGCCGAGGCGGTTCACGTCGCGGGCGATGCCGCGGATCTGCTCGAGGTCGGCCAAGTCGCCGACGACGACTGCGGCGCCTCGCTCGACGATGTCGTGGACAGCCTTGAGTCGGTCGCTATTGCGAACGTTGACGACCACCTCGTGCCCGTCGTCGAGCAGCGTCTGCGCCGTCAAGCGTCCGAGACCGTCCGCGGAACCTGTGATGAAGACGCGCGCCATCAGACCGTGGCGAAGGAGCGGGGCGGGAGTTGCAACTCCCGCCCCCTTGTCTGCGTGTCGCCGCTGATCACGCTGCGTTGGCCGCGAGTGCTTCGCCGACTCGCGCACCAGGTGCGAGGTGCTCGGTGAAGAACTCCTCGAGCTTGTCGAACGGGATCAGATCCGTCCTGTCGTACAGGTCGACGTGGCCGGCGTTCGGGACGATGTAGAGCTCCTTCGGCTCTGCCGCCCGCTCGTAGGCGTCCTCGCTGTAGTAGCGCGAGTGGGCGTGCTCTCCGGTGACGAACAGGATCGGCCGCGGCGAGATCCACTCGATGTGCGTCAGCAGCGGGAAGTTCATGAACGACAGGCTGCTCGTCGTCGTGAACTGGGTGATCGAGTTCGGGTGGTAGCCGCGCGGCGTGGAGTAGAACTCGCCGAACTCGCGGGCGATGGGGTCGGTGTTCTCGTCGAATCCGATCGGCGCGTCGCGCGGGGTCAGGACCGGCACATCGGCCTCGAAGTCCGCGTAGCGCTGCTCCAGGCGCTCGTCGATGAACGCGATGCGCTGCTCTTCGGTGAGCGAGTTCTCGAAGCCCTCGGCGTAGAGACGGTGGTGGTCGTACATGACGACTGGCGCGACGGCCTTGATGCGCCGGTCGACCTGCGCCGCGCTGAGGCTGAGGGCGCCGCTGCCGCACATGCCGATCACGCCGATGCGCTCCCGGTCGACGAAGGGTCGCGTGCCCAGGTGGTCGACGGCGGTGCTGAAATCCTCGACGAAGATGTCGGGGGAGGAGAGGTGGCGCGGCTCACCGCCGCTGTAGCCGTTGAACGACGGGTCGAAGGTGAGAGCGACGAAGCCGCGCACGGCCATGTTCTGGGCGTAGATGCCGGGGCCTTGCTCCTTGACGCCGCCGTAGGGCGCGCCGACGATGATCGCCGGATGCTCCTGGGATTCGTCGAAGTCCTTGGGCCGGTAGAGGTCGGCCGCGATCGTGATCCCGAACCGGTTCTTGTACGACACCGGCGTCCGGGTGACGTTCTCGTCCAGGTCGAAGATGTAGTTGTCTGTCAGCGACATGCTGTTTCCTTTCCTGTGTTCGTTGCGCGTGGTCAGGGGCGCAGGAGCGCCTTGATCGCGCGCCGTTCGTCCATCGCCTCGTAGCCGGCGGCGGCCTCATCGAGCGGGAGCTCGAGGTCGAAGACCTTTCCTGGGTCGATCTGGCGGTTCCAGATCAGCTCGATCAGCTCGGGGAGGAACCGGCGCACCGCGGCGGGCCCGCCGTGCAGGTGCACAAGGCTCCAGAACAGATCCATCGCCGGCAGTTCGACGCCGTGGGCGATGCCGACGAAGCCGACGTGGCCGCCGGGGCGGGTGGCGTGGATTGCCTGCAGCATCGACTCCCGCGTGCCGACGGCCTCGACGGAGTGCGCGCCGAACCCCTTCGTGAGCTCCTTGATCCGCTCGACGCCCTCGTCGCCGCGCTCCTCGATGACCTCGTTCGCGCCGAACTCGCGCGCCAGGCGCTGGCGCGACTCGTGGCGACTCATCGCGATGATCCGCTCGGCGTCGAGCTGCTTCGCCGCGAGCACGGCGAGCAGCCCGACGGCGCCGTCGCCGACGATGGCGACTGTCTTGCCGGGGCCGGCTTCGGCGGCGACTGCGCCGAACCAGCCGGTTCCGAGCACATCGGAGGCCGCCAGCAGGCTCGGTATCAGATCATCAGGAGGGATCTCCGGTGTGGCCACGAGAGTGCCGTCGGCAAATGGGATGCGCAGCCGCTCGGCCTGCGCTCCCAGCGAGCCCATCGCGACGCGATTGACGCAGGCGCTTTGGTAGCCGGCCCGACAGATCTCGCAGGTGTTGTCGGAACCCCAGAACGAGCCGACCACGAATTGGCCGGGCTTGATCTTCTCGACCTCCGTGCCGACCTCCTCGACGATTCCGACGTACTCGTGCCCCATCGGTGCCGGCCACGCGAGCTCCTCGACGCCGCGGTACGGCCACAAGTCGGAGCCGCAGACACAGGCCGCCGACACGCGGATGACTGCATCCGTCGCCTCGACGATCCGCGGCTCCTCGCGCTCCTCGACCCGCACCTCGCCTGGGCCGTACATCACCGCCCCGCGCATCAGCGATCACCTCCTACTCGTCCGCGTACGTGCTCGTCCCGACAGTGCCACGTCGTCGTCGGCGGTGACCTACCCGCTGGTTACGCGTACTGACAGGGCACCCCAGCCGGCCCGGAAGAAGACCTACGCTTCCGACGTGGACATCAAGAGCGAGATCCGCGACTTCCTCACCTCCAGGCGTGCACGCCTTACGCCGGAGGATGTCGGGATCACGTCGTTTGGTCAGCGTCGCGTGCCGGGGCTGCGCCGCGAGGAGGTCGCGACCCTCGCCGGGCTCAGCATCGAGTATTACAACCGGCTCGAGCGCGGAAACCTCGGCGGCGCCTCCGACGCGGTGCTCGACGCTCTCGCCGACGCGCTTCGGCTCGACGAGGCAGAACGCGCGCACCTCTTCGACCTCGCCCGTGCCAGTCAGCCCGCGTCGCGCAAACCGCGCCGGGCGACGACGTCGAACGTGCGGCCGACCGTCCAGTGGATGCTCGATTCGATGACAAACGCGGCAGCATTCGCCAGCAATGGTCGCCTCGACGTGCTGAGCGCCAACCAACTCGGGCGCGCGCTGTACGCACCCATGTTCCGCGACGGACCGCAATCGGCGAACTGGGCACGCTTCGTCTTCCTGAACCGCGACGCGCACGAGATCTACACCGACTGGGACCGTGCAGCGAAGGAAACCGTTGCGCTCCTCCGCCTCCAAGCCGGAGGCAACCCGCACGACCCCGCGCTCACCGAGCTGATCGGCGAGCTCGCCACCAAAAGCGAAGAATTCCGCGTCCTCTGGGCCGCGCACAACGTGCGCCTACACACCAAAGGCATCAAGCGGCTAAACCACCCGATCGTCGGCGAGCTCGAGCTGCACTACGACCGGCTCGACCTGACGGCCGATCGCCTGATGCTCTTCGTCTACACCGCCGAGCCGGGCACGCGCTCGGCAGAGTCGCTGCAGCTACTTGCGAGCTGGGCCGCGTCAGAGGCCGAAGGTCTCACTGCGAGCGATCCGCCCGCTCACCGCGCCCGCTCCGATCCACGCTAGCGCCCGAAAGGAACACGCATGAAAGCCATCGCCACCACCGAGTTCGGTGCACCGGCCACCCTCGTCGAGATCCCCGCCCCAGAACCGGCCGAAGGCGAGATCCTCGCCCGCGTCGCGTCCAGCTCGATCAACGGCTTCGACCTCAGCGTCGCGAGCGGCCGCCTCAAAGGGATGATGGAGCACCGCTTCCCGGTCGTGCTCGGCAAGGACTTCGCCGGCACCGTCGAAGCCGAAGCCACCGGTCACGGCGTCGACGGCTTCGCCGAAGGCGACGCCGTGTTCGGTGTAGTCATGAAGCGCGAGCTCGGCGAAGGCAGCTTCGGCGAGCGCGTCGCCACCCCGGCCGCGTTCGCCGCCAAAGTTCCCGACGGCGTCGACGCCGCCACCGCCGGCGCGCTCGGGCTCGCCGGTACCGCCGCCCACGACGCGGTCGAAGCCGTCGAACCGCAGCACGGCGAGATCGTGCTGGTCTCCGGCGCCACCGGCGGCGTCGGGGTCATCGCGGTCCAACTCCTCAAGGCTCGAGGCGCCCACGTCATCGCCACCGCCAGCACCGACGACGAGATCGCGTTCGTCCGCGAGCACGGCGCCGACGACATCGTCGACTACCGCGGCGACCTCGCCGCTGCCGTGCGCGAGAAGTACCCGCGCGGCGTCGACGCGCTGCTGCACTTCGCCGGCGACGGAGCCCAACTCGCAGGGCTCCTTGCGCCGGGCGGACGGCTGGCATCCACTCTCGGCCTGAGCGCGGAGCAGCTCGGCCGCGACGACCTCACCCTCGCACCGATCATGGCCAACCCGTCACGGCCACGCTCGCGAAGCTCGCCGATGCGGCTGCCGCCGACATCATCCGCGTCCCGGTCACGCGGACGTACGACCTTAAGGACGTCCCTCGGGGGCTCGCCGACTTCGCCGCCGGCACCCTCGGAAAGCTCGCCGTCCGAATCCACGACTGACGCGCAGCCGACGCGCCTCCGAGGACTACTGACTGGAGCAATCGGAGGTCGCATCCTGGCTGGGTCTATCGCGACGGCAGGTCGTGCCAATGCTTCGCGATGACGGTCGCGCCGGCGAGGTTCGGCTCGATCACCTGAACGAACCAGGGCTCGTTCGAGGCGACGCCGTGCCCGTGGAAGAGCCGCTCGAGATCGGCAACCAGGAAATCGTGCTCCG
>DASYQJ010000228.1:0-6415 GCA_036005605.1 Acidimicrobiia bacterium | reverse complement strand
ACCGGCGCGACGGGCCGACAGTCGAGCTGTTGCCCAAGCTCGTCGACGCCCAGGGGAAGAAGGTCGCCAAGGAGGGGGAGGCCGGTGGTCTCGACCCGCACGTGTGGCTGGATCCCGTGTTGATGTCGCAGCTCGTCGGCGAGGTGCAGCGCGGCCTCGCCGCCGCCGACCCGAAGGGCGCTGCGACGTACGAGCGCAACGCTCGTGCGCTCCAAGGCCAGCTGGCCGCGCTCGACGCCCGCTACCGCGAGCGCTTGGCCGGATGCGCGCGCGACCTGCTCGTCACTTCGCACGAGGCGTTCGGTTACCTCGCGTCGCGTTACGGGCTGCACCAGCAGGGCGTGGCCGGCCTGTCGCCGGACCAGGAGCCAGACCCGGCGCGCCTGGGCGACCTCGCGCAGCTGGCCCGCGACCAGGGCGTCACGACCGTCTTCACTGAGGAGACGGTCTCGCCGCGCATCGCGCAGACGCTCGCCCGCGACGCAGGAGGGTTGCGAACGGAAGTGCTCAGCCCCCTCGAGAGCCTCACGAAGCGAGAGCGCGACGACAAGGCCGACTACTTCACACTGATGGACGCCAACCTCGGCAAGATCGCAACCGCGCTCGGTTGCCCGTAACGCCCGTACCATCGAGCCCGTGGCGCACAGTCACGCGGACCGGCACGGTCACGCCACCCCCACGGGGCGGGCAGGCGCGCGGTACGCCGGGCGGCTCCGCATCGCGTTCGTGCTCGCGGCGGCCTTCCTCGTGGTCGAAGCGGTCACCGCGTTCCTCGCCGGGTCGCTCGCGCTCCTGTCGGACGCCGCCCACCTGCTCACCGACGCCGTCGGCATCGGCATGGCGCTGGCGGCGATCCGCCTCGCCGACCGCGCCGGCGGCGACCGGTCGCGCACCTTCGGGCTCTACCGGCTCGAGATCCTCGCTGCGCTCGCCAACGCCGTCCTCCTCTTCGTGGTCACCGGGTACGTCCTCGTGGAGGCGGTGCTGCGCCTTGATTCAGAGCCGTCCGTCGAGGCGGGGCCGATGCTCGTGGTGGCCGTCCTCGGCCTGCTCGTCAACGTCGTCTCGGTCGTGCTGCTGCGCAGCGGCGCCGGCCGGAGCCTCAACGTCGAGGGCGCCTACGTCGACGTACTCGCCGACTCGGTGGCCTCGCTCGGCGTCATCGTCGCCGGCGTCGTCATCGCCGTCACGGACTGGGAGCCGATCGACGCCATTGTCGCCATCGCGATCGGCGTGTGGATCGTGCCCCGGGCCTGGCGTCTCGCGGCGAGCGCCGTGCGCATCCTGATCCAGGCCGCGCCGGCCGGTTTCGACGTCGGGCGTCTCCAGGCCGATCTCGCCGGCGTGCCAGGGGTCGTCGACGTGCACGATCTCCACGTCTGGACCCTGACCTCCGAGATGGACGTCGCCAGCGCACACCTGATGGTCACGGCCGGCACCGACGCGCACGGGGTGCTCGACCGGGCGCGCGACGTGCTCCGCGAGGGTTACGACATCGCGCACGCCACGCTCCAGGTCGAGCCGGACGACCACACCGGCTGCTCCGAGGTGGAGTGGTGACGCGCGGGAACCGTCTCGGGATTGTGATCGACTACCAGGAGTGCGCTCTCCCGACACGCTGACCTCGCCGGCCACGCGCCACCGGATCCCGCCGCAATGGTGGCCGTGGTGCTCGACGGCCGCGCGCCTCGTGCTCGCCGGGGTCTGGGCGTGGGCGGGTGTCGCCAAGGTGGGTGATCCCGACGCAAGCGTGCGGGCGGTGCGGGCGTACGAGATCTTGCCCGAGACGATCGTGAAGCCGTTCGCGTGGGGGCTGCCGTTCGTCGAGCTTGCGCTGGCGGCGCTGCTGCTCCTCGGGCTGGCGACTCGACCGGCGGCGTGGGTGTCGGCCGGGTTGCTGCTCGTGTTCGTGGCCGGGACCGCCACCGCTTGGGCGCGTGGCCTCCAGATCGACTGCGGCTGCTTCGGCGGCGGTGGCGCGGCGGCGGCCGACGGTCCCCGCTACCTGCGCGAGCTGGGTCGCGACGGTCTCTTCCTTTGTCTGGCGATCCTGGTCGCGGCGGGGGCACCGAGCCGCCTCGCGCTCGACAACCTGGCGCGGGACTGAGGCGCACCGGTGCCACCGCAACGATCCCGGACCAACCGAAGCCGCTCTCGGGCGTGGATGTGGTGGGTGCTCGGCGCCGTGATCGTGGCGGCGGTCGTCGTCGGCGTGCTCGTGCAGCGCAGCCGGTCCGAGACCGAGCAGGCCATGGTCACCCGACCGACGAGCGCGGTCGGTCCCAACGGCGGCGCGCTCGTCGGCGACGCGAACGCGCCCGTCACCATCACCGAGTACGGCGACTTCCAGTGCCCGGTCTGCGCCCGGCTGCACCAATTGTGGGGACCGACCCTCGACCAACTCATCCAGAGCGGTCAGGTGAAGTTCGAGTTCGTCGGTTTGGCCTACCTCGACCAGGGAACGACGGAGTCGCTGCGTTCGGCCGCCGCCGCAACGTGCGCGGCCGACGCCGGCACGTTCCTCCCGTACCACGACACCCTCTACAACCAGCAGTCTCCAACCGAGAACTCGGGCTTCCTCACGAACCAGCGGTTGGTCGCGTTCGGACGTGACGCCGGCATCACCGACAACACGTTCACGCGCTGCGTGGACTCGGGCCGCTTCGACGGTTGGGTGCGCAAGAACACTGATGCCGCTTCGAGCAGTGGCGTGCGCGGCACACCGACCGTGCTGATCGACGGCAAGGTGGTCGACAACGCGGACGCCGCCGATCCCAGTCGCCTCGCCGCGCTCGTTGCTCAGGCGGGTGGAGGGCGCTAGCCGCTCACGCGCAGCGCGCGCACAGCCCCACCAGGTCCACCCGGTGGCGCTGCGTGTGGAAGCCGGTGGAGCGGGCGATCTGGTTGGCCGCCGTGTGCACGGACTGCTCGAGCCCCGCGGACGCCGGCACGTCCTCGACCAGCCCGCAATTGGCGCAGATGAGGTGGTGGTGGTGCTCGGTGAGGTCCTCGGCCAGCTCGAAACGGGCGAACTCACCGTCGGTGACGATGCGATGGACGAGCCCGGCCTGCTCCAGCACGACAAGGTTCCGGTAGACCGAGCTCTGCGCCAGGCCCCGGCCCGCGGGCGAGTCGAGGAGCTCCGGGATCGTCATCGGGCGGGGCGAGGACGACAGCGCGTCGACGATCGCCTTGCGGTTGGCGGTCACCCGCTGGTTGGCGCGCCGCAACCGCGTCGACACAGTGTCGTGCAGACCGTCGGAGAGCGCCGTGGCGTTGCCACCTGCCATGCGCGCAGTGTACGGGCGACCGCCCCGGTTCTCGCGGGCGGTACCTTCGGCCGCCGCGGCGGCAGAGAAGTCGACGGGAGGAACGTGGACGCGACCGAGCGCTTCACCGAGCTCGTCCGCCGGCCGCCGGACGAGGTCCCGCTCGACGAGACCGCGCTCCTCATCGCCAAGCACGCTCACCCCGATCTCGACCTCTCCGGACCGCTGGGTGAGCTCGACGAGCTCGCCGACGCCGTCCCCGGGGCGACCGCCGACGACGTCGCCGGCGCGCTGTTCGGCGAACGAGGGCTCGCCGGCAACACCGTCGACTACGCCGACCCCCGCAACTCCTATCTGGACGATGTCCTCGCCCGGCGCCTCGGGATCCCGATCTCGCTGTCGGTCGTCATGATCGAGGTCGGCCGCCGCGTCGGCGTCCCCGTCTACGGCGTGGGCATGCCCGGCCACTTCCTCGTACAGCCGGCCGGCGAGCTCGACGTGTGGTTCGATCCCTTCCACGGCGGGCAGCGTCTCGACGAAGCCGGCTGCCGCGAGCTGTACGAGCAGATGCAGCTCGAACCGGCGTTCAGTGTCGAACTGCTGCGCGCCGTTGACACGCGGAGCATCCTCAGCCGGATGCTGGCAAACCTCCAGCAGACGTTCATGCGACGCGATCCGGCGTCACTCGCGTGGGCAGCACGGCTGCGGTTGCGGATTCCCGATCTGCTCCCGGGCGAGCGGCGCCAGCTCGCGGGGTTGCTCGGAGGCGTCGGGCGATTCCTCGAAGCAGCGGGCGAGCTCGAGGCGGTGGCGACGGAGCTCGAGGGCGACGATGCCGAGCAGGTGACACGCGACGCCACCGCGCTCCGGTCGCGCGCCAATTGACGGGCGCTTCGGCGGTACCGTGCCCTCGTGCGAGGTGGACGCGCACTTCCCATGTTCCCGCTCGGCAACGTGCTGTTCCCGCACGCGCAGTTGCCGCTGCACGTGTTCGAACCGCGCTATCGCGCGCTTGCCGAGACGTGCCTCGCCGGCGATGGCGAGTTCGGCGTCGTGCTCATCGAGCGCGGCAGCGAGGTCGGCGGCGGCGACACGCGCTTCTCGGTCGGGACGGTCGCCCGCATCGTCGCCGCCGGGCGCCTTCCCGACGGCCGGTACCTCCTCGCCACCGAGGGCACCCGCCGCTTGCGCGTGCGCGAATGGCTTCCCGACGACCCGTTCCCGCGCGCGGACGTCGAGCTGCTCGGCGAGCCCGGGCCGCCGAGCGAGGCCCGCGCCACCCGCGACGACGTCGAGCGTCTCCTGAAGCGCGTCCTGGCGATGTCGGCCGAGGTGGGGGACGCGCTGCAGTCCATCGACGTCGTGCTCGACGACAACCCCGCGCAGGCCGCTTTCGAGGCGGCGGCGGCGGCGCCGATCGGGCCGCTCGATGCCCAGCGCCTGCTGGAGATCGACGACCCCGGCGAACGCCTCACCCAGCTGCAGACACTGCTCGCCGACTGCGCCTCGGTGCTCGAGCTCCGGCTCTCGGGGGCGTAGGGGCCGCCGTCGCGGTTTACCCTTCAGATATGACGGTCGATCCGGAAGAGGCGCGCAAGCGCGTGATGGACGAGAAGGTTCGCGTCGAAGGGCTGATCCACAACCTCAAGGACGGGCTCGGCGACGGGCCCGAGAGCGACGAGCTCTCCGAGCTGTCGGACTACGACCAGCACCCCGCCGACACCGCGACCGAGACGTTCGAGCGCGAGAAGGATGTCTCGATCCTCGAGCAGCTCGAAGATGAGCTCGCCGAGCTGCAGGCGGCGCTCGAACGCATCGACAATGGCACGTACGGGATCGACGAGGTGACCGGTAAACCCATCGCGCAGGAGCGCCTGGAGGCGCGGCCGACCGCGCGCACGAACGTCGACACCGAAGGCCAACGCGAAGCTGACGGTAGGCTGCCGCGCGGCAGCGCCGGAGACCCCGAGGAGTATTGATGCAGTTCGCCCTCGACAAGGTCGGGCAGTGGTCCGACGAGCAGGACTTCAAAGTCGAAGCGGAGCGGATCAAGCAGTACTCCGCCGCCACGAACGACCCGATCCCTGCGCACGCGAACGGTGAGCTCGCGCCGCCGGTGTTCTCCGTGGTCCCGGTGTGGGACGCGATGGGCGGCGCCGTGGGCGAGGTCACGCCCGCGGAGGCGTTCCCGTTCGTCGTCCACGGTGAGCAGGACATGTATTTCCACAAGCCGATCGTCCCCGGCGCGGTCCTGCGATCACGGGCGGCGCCGATCGGCATCCACGTGAAGCAGTCGGGCACCACGGTCGCCAGTCGCATGGAGACACGCGACGAAGCGGGCGAGCTGGTCAACGAGCAGTACTCGGTGACGTTCTTCCGCGGCGTGACCGGGGGCGAGGGCAAGGGCGAGACCGCCCCCGAGCATCGCTTCCCGGAAGAGCTTCGGAGCGCCGAGCCCGCCGCGGTGGCGGACCAGACCTTCGACGCCGACCAGACGTATCGTTACTCGGCGGCGTCCGGCGACAAGGTCCCGATCCACCTCGACGAGGAGTTCGCCAAGTCGGTCGGTCTCCCCGGCATCATCATCCACGGCCTCTGCACGATGGCCTTCACGAGCTGGGCTGCGATCGGCGAGCTGGCGGCCGGTGAGCCGAAGCTGCTCAAGCGGCTGGCGGTGCGCTTCTCGAAGCCGGTGCTCCCGGGCGAGACGATGACCACCCGGTTCTGGGCCGCCGGCGAACGCGACGGCAAGACCGTCTACGCCTTCGAGAGCACCAACCCGGCCGGCGACGCTGTCATCAAGGACGGCGTGGCGGAGATCGCGATCTGAGCGTCCGGCTGCGGCTGTTCGCCCAGGCGCGCGACGCGGCTGGCCGCGCCGACGACACCTTCGAAGCCGCCACGGTCGGCGAGCTGATGGCGGCGGCCGGATCGGTCTACGGCGCGCAATTCCGGGCCGTGCTCGCGTCGGCGCGGGTGTGGGTCAACGGCGACGAGCCCGAGCACGGCGACGACACACCCCTGCGCGACGGCGACGAGGTCGCGGTCATCCCCCCGGTGAGCGGTGGCTGACAGCCGGGTCGACCCGGCCGAGCTGGAACGGCTCGGTCTGTACGACCCCGACGACGAGTACGCCGCCGAGCGCC
>DASYQJ010000227.1:0-5250 GCA_036005605.1 Acidimicrobiia bacterium | reverse complement strand
TCGTGCATCCACGCCATCGCGGTCCCCTCGGGGTCGGGTGTCGATTGGAATCCCCACTCCGACAGGACCGAGCGCATCTGCCCGACCTCGATGCCCTGATCGCTGATGATGTCGCGTGCGATGTGACGCAACGTGGGTTCTGACCCGTGTTCAAGGTACGCGTAGCCGATCTCGAGCGCCTGCAGGTGATGCGTTTGCATGTCTTCGAGGAATCCGACGTCGACACTGCCGCGGCCCGGGTGGTCGGCCTGGGCGAGGCGCCAGCCCACGACGCCGGTGACGAGGCACAGGGCCGCAACGAGGATGACCGCCTGCGGGAGCGACGGCGGCCATGACGGCAGCCAGCGGCGACGCGTGTCGTCACCGCCGTTTGCCGTGCGTACGTCTGCTGCCGTTGTGCCCGAGTCCGTCTCTACGGCCACGCCGGCCATGTTGGCGCGCCCGGGCAGCTCGGGAACGTCGCCCCGGCGCTAGTGCGAAGAACCCCCGCTCGCCTTGCCGAGCTTCAGGACCGGGGCCGGATGCTCGGGCTCGGCGCCGCCCTTCACGGTCGGCTCGATCCACTGGACGACCTCGCCGTCGCTGTAGGTCTGCGAAGCCTTGAACTCCAGCTGGTTGACGTTCTTCGGGAGCGGGCCGCCCCGCACCGTGAACAGGTCGTACCCGTTCGGTGGGATCTCTCCTCCGGTCCACGTGATCTTCGAGACCGCTTCCGTCACCTCACCGAACTCGGTCTTGATCGGCTTCGGCAGCGGCGTCTTCTCGACCGTGAAGGTCCATCCCGGCTTCACGAGCACACTGACGGACGGGATGGGGTGATCGGCCGGGAAGGTCACTTCGAGACCGACGGTCGACGTGTTGTCTTTCTCGTTCGGAACCCGGAAGCTGAAACTCGTCGTGGACCCCTTCGCTGCGCTCCCGGGTTCGATCTCGACGTGGGCGGCCGCGGGAATGGCCACGGACACGACGAGAGCGAGCCCGAGCACCGCGCCGAGAACCAAACGGCGGACCGAACGCCTGCTGCTCATCACTTGAGAACCCCCTCGGGTGAGCTGGACGGTCATTAGTCGTCCGGCACTCCGACAAAGTTCCGGCGCGCGTCGGCTACGAGTCCCCGGTCCAGCAGCCCAGCACGGTGGCGGCGAGATCGATCGTCGCGGCGAGCGCGCACGTTCGCAGTCGAACCATGGCGCGCATTTGCTCCACAACGGGTGCTAGGAGACGGGCGTCGGTTCCCTGATCTTCGCACTCGGTCGATCGCCTGGAGACGCGGGCGGACGGAGGCGCAGCGCGGCGGAGGCAGCGAGTCCGGCGCCGAGGCCGAGGGCCAGCGCGACCTCCAATCGAGCGACGTCGGTCGGCACGTCAGTCGGGAGCTGCGAGCGCGTCAATGTCGTGAGATCAGCCAGCCCGCCCGCGAACGCCACGATGAGCCCGGCGAAGAGCACGGCCGGAATGGCGTTGTACGGGGGACGAACGATCAACCATACGAGTGCGACGACCGCGAGCGCGACGCCCCCGATCGAGTACACGCTGGCGCCGATCTTGGTCGCGAGCGACGCCGACGTGGCGTTCCAGGTGCCAACCACGTGCGCGGTCTCCGACACGACCACGATCCCGAGCGCGCCGGCGATCGCCCATCGCCAGACGCGCGTTCGACTCAACGCGACTAGGGCCAACGCGATCGCGAGCGCGCCGACCACCCATCCCCACGGGCTCGGACCGGGCACCCAGAGCAGATCCCCCGCGACCGTGATGTCCTGCGCTCCACGGCGAATTTGGAAGGTCCAGTGGTCTACGACGTGTCGCTGACCCGGGTCGCGAGCCACCTCGGGCGGATCGTCGGCGCCCATCCAGTGGGCGCGGTGGTCGTGCCAGCGCGCCACGGTTCCCGAGGCGATCCGGTTCCACTCGGGCGCTGCGGCGGGATCGGCAGCCGCCGGCACCCGCGTCTTGCCGTCGCGCGTTTGGTTCAGATACGTCGCCGGTGATCGACCGTTCTCGAACACGCCGCGTGGCCCCACGCGCAGATAGGGCTCACCCTGGTAGCCGAGCACCACGACGTCGGCGCCGGTGTCGTTGCGCAGTTCGAGCTCGTTCCCGAGGTCGATGGGCCGCACGGTCAGCCCGGGAACTCGCGGCGTCGTGCCGTCGACCGTCGTCTCGAAGTTCGAGGGCTTGATCCCGGGCACGTCGTGCGCTGCCGCCGGCTGTGCCACGACCACGACGACGGCGATTGCTCCAGTGGCGGCGACGACGACACCGCGAACGAACCGCATTTCGAGAATCATCGCGCCCCTTGCGGGCGCGGCCACGTACCCGCCGTCTCAGACTGCGCGCGCCGCTCGAACCAGTTCCACGAGGGCGAGGCGAGCGCGCGCCACCCGGGAGCGGATCGTTCCGACCTCGACCCCGCACAACTCGCCCGCCTCGGCGTAGGAGCAACCAGTGATTTGCGTGAGCACGAACGCCTCGCGCTGCGCAGGCGGGAGGCGGGTGAGGAGGTCACCGAGCCCGTGCAGCTCGTCCACGCTGCTGCCCTCCGAGGCGGCCGCGGCGGACTCGGAATGCAGCCGCGCCGTGAGCTTCCGCCATCGCGACTGGCGCCGGACGGCGTCGACACACGCCCGACGGGCGATGGAGAGCAGCCACGTCCGCCCGCTCGACTCGGCCCGGAAGCTCGGCAGCGCCCTCCAGGCCCGTAGGAAGACGTCCTGGGTGACGTCGTCGGCCTCGTTCTGGCCGACGAGGTGGGCCGCGAGGCGCCACACCTCCGCCTGGCTCAGACGGATCGCGGCGCCCAGCGCGAGGCGGTCCCCGTCTCGAGCCTGGACGAGGAGCCCGGTCAGGCGGTCCATCAGCGGGAACATAGTTGGGAACCCCGAGGCGCCGGGGGTCGACTACCAAGCATGCATTGCGACACAGCGCGAACTGCCATCTCCGCCCGTCTCGACGGCGAGGAGCCCGGCGTCGACCCGGCCGAGCTCGCCGGCCATCTCGAACATTGCACGGCCTGCCGCGCGTTCGCCCGCGAGGCCGAGTCAATGCATCGCGACGTGCGGCTCGCGGGCGCGCCGTCGGTCCCCGACCTGACCGCGCCGATCCTGGCGTCGGTCGGGGCAGACAGCCGCCCGCATGCCGCCCACGAACGCGCGCTGCGCGTCACGCTCGCGATCGTCGCGGCGGTGATGATCGTCGCCGCGGTCCCCGCGCTCGTGCTCGGGGACGACGCCGGCTTACCCGTCCACGCCGCCCGTCACGTCGGCTCCTTCGACCTCGCCCTCGCCGTCGGGTTCCTGTTCGCGGCCTGGCGGCCGTCGCGACTCCCCGGCCTGCTCCCGGTCGTGACGGCGCTGGTTGCGTGCCTCGTCGGCACCTCGGTCCTTGACGTGCTCGACGGGCGCACCGGCGCGCTGACCGAGGTGCAGCACGCCGTCGAGGTCGTCGGCCTCGCGGCCGCGTGGCTTCTCACCCATCCGCTCCGACCCGGCCGCAGCGCGCGGTTTTCGACCTCGTGAACCATCGCCGGCGCTTCTTCTGGCGATGCGCCTCTGTCCCACTCGTCGCGGCTGTGCTCGTCGGCGCGGCTGCCACCCCCGCGTTCGCGCATGCCACGCTCGAGCAGACGAGCCCGGCGGCCGGCCAGGTCCTCGACCGGCCGCCGAAGAAGCTGACGCTCGGCTTCAACGAGTCCGTCGAGGTCGCGCTGGGCGCGATCCGCGTCTACAACTCGAACGGAGACCGACTCGAGATCGGCGACGCTTCGCATCCCAGCGGTCAACAAAGTCAGGTGCAGGTCGACGTCCCGAAGCTGGACGACGACTCGTACGTCGTCACGTGGCGCGTGATCTCAGCCGATGCCCACCCCGTCAGCGGGGCGTTCACGTTCCAGGTCGGGAAGGGCGCGGCCGCTGGAAACCTGCAGAGCCTCACCCAGCGACTCCTCGCCAACCAGGGCGGCGATAACACCGTGGGCTTCCTGTACGCCGTAGCGCGATTCGGCGTGTTCGCCTCGCTCGCGCTCCTGATCGGCGCGGCCGCGTTCCTCGTCCTCGTCTGGCCCGCGGGACGGGAATCCGTCGGGGCCGCGCGTCTCGTCTGGGCGGGCTGGGTCGGCGCCGTGATCACGACCGTCATCGGAATAGCGCTGGACGGCGCGTATGCGGCCGCGCTGCCGCTCGGAGACGCGCTGAAGCCGAGCGTCATCTCGGACGTGCTCGACACGCGCTTCGGGCGCGTGTGGCTGCTGCGCCTCGTTCTGCTCGTGCTCGCGATCCCGTTCCTCAGGCTGCTCGTGAACCGACGCCCCGTCGTCGAGTACCCGTTGCCCCGGTGGTGGCGGCCCGCGGCCGCGGCCGTTGCGGTCGGCTTGCTCCTCACCCCCGGGCTCAGCGGCCACGCGGGGACGGGTGACCTCGTCCCGCTCGCGATCATCGCCGACGTCGCGCACGTCGGCGGGGTGTCGCTCTGGCTCGGCGGCTTGGTCGTTCTGCTCGCGGTGGTGCTGCGCCGGAAACACCTCGAGGAGCTGCGCACGGTGGTGCCGGCCTACTCGCGGCTCGCCCTGGCCGCGATATGCGTCATCGTCGTGAGCGGCGCCTTCCAGGCTTGGCGGCAGCTCGGGTCGCTCAGCAACCTGCGTGACACCGATTACGGCAAGCTCCTCGCCGCCAAGCTCCTGGCGTTCGGCGTGCTGATCATCACTGCCGCGTTCAGCCGTGAGATCGTCAACCGGAGGTTCCGTTCACCGCGTCCCGCTCCGACGCCCGCTCCCCCGCCGCGCGTCCCGGTCTCCGCCGGCGGGCCTCCGCTACCCCCGGATGCCGGCGGGGGTGACGGCGGTGACGGCGGCGACGACGAGCTCGACGAAGCCGAGGAGGACGCGTGGGAGATGCGCAACCTCCGCCGCCACGTCGGTCTCGAGGCGGTGGTCGCAGTCGTCATCCTGTCGATCGCCGCATTGCTCGTGAACGCGGCGCCGGCCGTGTCGGTCAACAATTCCGGCGCGACCGGCGTCACGCTGCAATCCAGCCGAGCCCGGGTCGACGTCACTGCCATACCGGGCAGCCCCGGTCGCAACGAGCTGCACCTCACGGCCTTCTCGCCCGAGGGGGCTCCGCTCGCGATCCCGCCGTCGGGCGGGCTGAACGAGGTCGGTGAGTTTCAGGTGTCGGCCAGCTTGCCCAGCCGCGACATCGCGCCGATCGCGATCCCGGTTCGCCGTTTGGGGCCCGGGCACTACATCTCCTC
>DASYQJ010000226.1:0-1647 GCA_036005605.1 Acidimicrobiia bacterium | reverse complement strand
GCCTTCGACGAGAAGCGCCCGCCGGAGTTCGAGGGCCGCTAGCGCACCAGCGCGACCGCCTCGACCTCGATCTTCGCGCCCGGGATCGCCAGCCGGCTCACCTCGACGAGCGTGCTCGCAGGACGCGTCTCGCCGAAGAACTCCTGCCGGATGGGATTGATCTCCGGCCGGTCGTCGATGTCGGTGAGGAAGACGGTGACCTTCACTACGTCCGCGGGCGACGACCTGCCCGCCTCGAGCACGGCGCCGACGTTGGCGAACGTCTGCCGCGCCTGGGCGACGACGTCGTCGCCGCCCACGAGCTGCCCGTCAGCATCCACGGGGACGCAACCGGAGACGAACAGCAGGCCGCCGGCGCGCACCGCGTCCGTGTAATGGCTGATCGGCTCCGGCTGCCCAGGAACGCGGATCTCCTCACGGTCCGACATCTGCGCCTCAGCTGAGCGCCGACCGAAGGTGCTCGGGCAACGGAGCCGGAGCTCCGTTGTCATCGACGTGCACCAAGGTATGACGGCCGCTCACGTGGATTTCCCCGCCGCTCGAGTCGACCCGATCACGGCCGCACGACGACTCGGCCGCCCGAGCCACCTAGGCTCGCCTCGATCGCGTCGTTGACGCGTTCGAGCGGGAACACGGGGCCCAGCATCTCGCCGAGGTCGAGTCGCCCCGCGCGCACGTGGTCGAGGAGGATCGGCAGCGAGACGGCCGGGTCCTCCGACCCGTAGATCGTCCCCGTCAGGTGCTTCTCGCGGCGGTAGAACTCGGCGGGATCGATCTGCAGACGCGTCGCGCCGGACGGCAGGCCGACGACGACGCAGGTGCCGCCGTTCTTCGTCCAGCGCATCGCCAGCTTCGTCGTGTCGGGCTCTCCCACGGCGTCGAAGGCAAAGTCGGCGCCGTCCGGGAGGAGCTCGCGCATCGCGTCCTTGACCTCTTCGGGCGGCACTGCCGCCGCTGCACCCAGCCGGGTTGCCTGCTCACGCCGCGCCGCCGCGGGCTCGACGGAAACCACGGTTCCCGCGCCCGCGAGCCGCGCACCCTGAAGCACGAACTGGCCGACGCCGCCGGCCCCGACCACGAACACGCTCGCACCGGGCTCGACCTTCGCCGCGAACACGACGGCACCAACCCCTGTCAGCGCCGCGCAGCCGAGCAGCGCCGCGTCCTCGACGGGCACGTCGTCCTCGAGCGGCAGCGCGACGCGCTCCGCGACCACCAGGTGTTCCGACAGTGCGCCGGTCGCCGTCCCGCGGTAGACCGTCTCGCCGTCGAACGACATTCCGGTATGACCGTCGATGAGCGTGCCGCCGGCCATCGCACGATGGAGCGGGACGCATGCCGCAGGCCGGCCTCGCCGACAGTCGACGCATTCGCCGCACGAAGGGGCCCATGACAGGACGACGCGATCGCCCGCCCGCACGCTCGTGACGCCCGCGCCGACGTCCTCGACGACACCGGCGCCCTCGTGCCCGAGCACCATCGGCGTCGGCCGCTCCCACTCCCCCTTGATGCTGTGCAGGTCCGTGCCGCAGATGCCGACCGCGCTCATCCGGACGAGCACCTCGTCGTCGCGCGGCTCGTCGAGCTCGATCTCGCGCAGCTCGAGCGGCCGCCCGGCACCCTGGAAGAGGGCGGCTCGGGTCTTCA
>DASYQJ010000225.1:0-26992 GCA_036005605.1 Acidimicrobiia bacterium | reverse complement strand
GGCACCATGACCAGCTCGAGCCCGGCGGGGAAGTGCGGCCGCAGCTCGTCCTCGACCACGATCTCGGCGCCCATGACGCCGTCGTCGATCCCGTGGAGGTACAGGGTCGGGACCGGCGTCGGCTGCAGGTAGGCCGACTGCACGTCCGCCAGCGCGGGATCGGGGTCCTTGGAGCCGTACACGAACCGGTAGTAGTCGAGCGCGGCCGGCAACGCCCCCGGCGCCGCGAGCGTCTTCTTCAGGTCGGCCATGAAATCGGGGTCGGGCTCGTAGCCGGGCGACCAGTCGCGCCACAACTTGTCGATGATCGCGAAGTCGTTCATCGTCACGACCGCATCGGCCACCGGCAGCTGGAAGAAGAACTGGTACCACGAGCGCTTCAGCTGTGCGGGGTCGAAGATGTGCTGACCCAGCGCGCCGGCGTGCGGCACGGCCATGTCGGCGAGGCGATCGAACCGCTGCGGTGCGTGGGCGACGGCGGTGTAGGCCGCCATCGCGCCCCAGTCGTGACCGACCAGCACGGCGGGCCCGTCGCCCGCCAACTCGTCGGCGAGTGCGATGGCGTCGAGCGCCAGCGACGCGACCTGGTAGTTGCCGTCGGGCGCGAGGCCGGTGGGGTGGTAGCCGCGCATCCACGGCGCCACCGCGTGGAAGCCCTCCTCGCCCAGGTCGCCGAGGAGCGCCTCGTACGTCCGGGCGTGGTCGGGGAAGCCGTGGAGGCACAGCGCCAGCGGCCCGTCCGCCGGCCCCGCCTCGAGGTAGGCGAAGTCGATCCCGTTGGCGGAGACGCGGCCCGTCTGCACAGACGCGGAGCCTACGGCCCGGCCGCGTTTAGCGGGAGGCTCGGGACGGCAGGCACACTTGGGACATGCCCGCCGACGACGCCGGCACTTCCGACTCTGCACGAGAAGGAGAGGTCATCCGCACCGAGGGCCTCACCAAGGTGTTCCCCGGCGGCGTGAAGGCCGTCGACAATCTCGACTTGTCGCTGCGTCGCGGTGAGATCTTCGGCTTGCTCGGCCCGAACGGCGCCGGCAAGACGACCACCGTCGGAATGCTCACCTCGATGGTCATCCCGACGGAAGGCAGCGCGGTCGTCGGCGGCGTCGATGTGATCGCGCACCCGGCGCTGGCGAAGCAGGCGATCGGGGTCGTTCCCCAGACGAACACGCTCGACCGGTCCCTGAGCGTCGAGGAGAACCTGTACTTCCACGGACGCTTCTTCGGGATGAGCGCCCGGGATGCGAAGACGGAAGCGACCCGCCTGCTCGAGAAGTTCTGGCTCACCGATCGCGCCTCGGCGGAAGTCCTCGAGCTGTCGGGCGGCATGGCGCAGCGGCTGATGGTCGCGCGCGCCGTCATGCACCGACCCGCCATCCTCTTCCTCGACGAGCCCACCGCCGGCCTCGACCCGCAGAGCCGCATCGCGCTGTGGCAGATCCTCCACGAGCTGCACGCCGAGGGGCAGACGATCCTCCTCACCACGCATTACATGGAGGAGGCGGACCAGCTCTGCAACCGGGTTGCGATCATGGACCACGGTCGCATCCTCGCCCTCGATACGCCCGGCGCCCTCAAGCGCGGCGTGGGCGCCGACACCATCGTCACCGTCTCCGCCGACGGCCACCTCGACGAGCTCGCCGGGCTGTTGGAGGCGCGCGTGCCCGGCGTGACGAACGCCAAGCGCGTCGACAGCACCGTGCAGCTCCTCGCGACGGGGTCGAAGGGTGTGCTGCCGGCGGTGGTGACGGCGGCCGAGCAGGGTGGCTTCACCGTCACGGACCTCTCGCTCGCCGAGCCGACCCTCGAGACCGTGTTCATCAACCTCACGGGGAAGGAGCTGCGCGACTGATGGCCACCACCGCTACCCCGAGGACCGCCGACGCCGCCGGCGTCAGCCTTACCACCGCCCGCCGCAACACCGTCACCGCCAGCTGGGTCGCGTTCAAGGCGCTCCTCCTGCGCGACCTCACGGTGCTGCGCAAGCAGCTCAACGAGTTCCTCCCCCGGACGCTGCTCCAGCCGTTCCTGCTCGTATTCGTCTTCACCTACGTGTTCCCGAAGATCGGGCAGGGCGTCGGTGGTGGCACCGGACCGGTGGCGGAGTCGGCGTTCGCGACGCTCCTCGTCGCCGGTGTCGTCGGCATCACGATCCTCTTCCAGGGCATCCAGTCCGTCGCCCTGCCGATGGTGCAGGAGTTCGGCTACACGAAGGAGATCGAGGATCGGGTGCTCGCACCCCTCCCGGTGTCGCTGGTCGCGCTGGGCAAGGTGACCTCGGGCGCGATCCAGGGTCTCATCGCCGCGCTCCTGGTCTTCCCGATCGCGGCGGTTGTGCCTGCCAACGACGTGCACCTGGAGTTCAACTGGCCCGTGGTGCTCACGCTGGTGCCGCTCGCATGCATCACATCCTCGGCGCTCGGGCTCACCTTCGGAACCCGGTTCGAGCCCCGAACGGTGCCGATGATGTTCGGCGTCATAGTGATCCCGCTCACCTTCCTCGGTTGCGTCTACTACTCCTGGACCGCCCTGGGGCCGATCAAGATCTGGGGATTCTCCTGGCTGAAGTGGCTGGTGCTCGTCAACCCGCTCGTCTACATGAGCGAGGGCTTCCGCGGCGCCTTCACCACCGCCGATCACATGTCGCTCGCGGTGGTTTATCTCGCGCTCGCGGGCTTTGCGGCCCTCTTCCTCTACCTGGGGATCAACGGGTTCAAGAAGCGGGTCCTCAGCTGACGGGGCGAGCGGAAAGGCATTGACCCGCTCACCTGCGCAGGGCCGTGTTTCTCAGCAGCCCTTCAGTCGGTATCCTCCAAGGGTGCGCGGGGGGATCAAGCTCTCGTTCCATGGTGTCCGTGGATCGACGCCGTGCGCCGGCGACCAGTACGAGCGGTACGGCGGGAACACGTCGTGCGTCTCGCTCGAGGCCGACGGCCACGACCCGATCATCTTCGACATGGGCACAGGCCTGCGCCCGTGCGGGCAGACGCTCGAGGCCGACGGGCCCTTCCACGGGACCGTCCTGCTGAGCCATCTGCACTGGGATCACATCCAGGGGTTGCCGTTCTTCGGCCCCGTCTCCCAGCCCGACGCCGTGCTCGACGTGTACGGCCCGGCGCAGGAGGCGGGCCCGCTCGACGCCGTGTTCAGGGGCGTGATGCAGCAGCCCTACTTCCCGATCACGCCCGACGAGCTGCACGGGACCGTCCGGTTCCACGGCGCCGGGAACGACGACTTCGCGATCAACGGCGCCAAGGTACGGTCGCGCTGGGTACGCCACACGAGCCCCACGGTCGGGTTCCGGGTCGACCTCGAGGGACACTCTGTGGCCTACGTGTCGGACCACGGCCCCGGCTGCTCCGACGACGCGGACGACTTCGTGCCGGCTGACGTGCTCGACCTCGCCGACGGGGTCGACGTGCTGATCCACGACGCGCAGCACACGTGCGAGGAGTTCGAGCAGAAGCGCCACTTCGGCCACTCGACGGTCGACTATGCGATCCAGGTCGCGCGTGCAGCCGGGGCGCGGCAGCTGGTGCTGTTCCACCACTGTCCTTCCCACTCCGACGACAGCGTCGACCTCATGCATCTCTACGCCGGCGCGCTCGCCGAGCGCGTGGCGGGGAACCTCGAGGTGCTCGCAGCTCGCGAAGGCATGGCCATCGAGCTGCAATCCGCGCTCGTGCGGTGAGCGCTCTGATTCCCTCGAGTGCGTCGGTTCGGTGAGCGAATCGGAGAGCGCTGAGACGCTCATGCCGCCGGACGAGCCGTCCTACCGGACGGTCCTCGGCCATTTCGCGACCGGCGTCACGATCATCACGGCGATGGACGGGAACGAGCCCATCGGCGTTTCGGCGAACTCGTTCTCGTCGGTGTCGCTCGATCCGCCGCTGGTGCTGTTCTGCGCGTCGAAGCAGTCGTCGACATGGCCGAGAATCGAGGCCGCGGGCAAGTTCACGGTCAACATCCTCAACGAGCACCAGGAGGATGTCTGCCGCGTGTTCGCGACCAAGGGCGCCGACCGGTTCAGCCGCATCGGGTGGCGGCCGTCGGCGGGCGGCTCGCCCATCCTGCACGACGCGCTCGCCTACATCGACTGCACGATCCGCGACCAGCACGACGCCGGCGACCACCTCATCGTCGTCGGCCTGGTGCAGGAGCTCGGGGTCCTCGGCGACGAGGGGCCGCTCATCTTCTACCGGGGCGGCTACGGCCACTTCGACAGCTGAGTGGAGACACTCGTCCTCGCTGCCCGTCTGGCGCTCATCCTGGCGCTCTCCGGGTCGGCATTCCTCAAACTGCGCGCGCTGAAGTCGCTGCCCGCGCAGATGCAAGCGTTCGGCATCCCCGGCTCGCTCGCGGTGGTTGCGGCGGTTGTGGTGCCCGTGGCCGAGCTGGCGATCGCCGTGTCGTTGGCCACCTTCCGTGACTCGCCCGTCCCCGCGTTCGCAGCAATCGGGCTCCTTTCGGTGTTCACGGGGGCGGTCGTCGCAAACCTCGCTCGCGACGAGCCTCCGCCGTGCCCGTGCTTCGGCATTGCGACGGCCGATCAGCCCGTCTCCGCACGGACGATCGTCAGCAACGGGTGGCTGTTGGCGCTGGCCGTGATCGCCACGGGCACGGCGGAGACGACCGACGACAGGCGCGTGCTGCTGGCGTGCGTCGTCGGCCTGGCGATGACCGCCGTCTATCTCGTCTTGGCCCTCGGCTACGGCCGCCGGCGGCGGGCGATCCGCCAGTAGAGGCCGGCCTCGATCCAGCCGCCGGTGGCGGCGTCGTAGGCGGCGGTTGCGACGACGGCCAGGGCGACGATCCAGGCGAGAAAGCCGACTCCGACGAAGATGAGCAGCGACGCGACGAGGAGCGCGGCCGTCTGGACGAGCACCGACAGCCGCACCGTCTGGCGGTCGACGAACGCGTCGGGGGCCTCGAGCCGGTTCCCGGCCACCGCCGAGAACAGGCGGGGCAGCGGCGCTCGCCGCGGCCCAACGGCCCCGCTCACCGCGAGCACCACCGTAACGACCGGGATCAAGAGCTCGGCTTGGAACACGAACCCGACGAGGAGGACGAGAGCGAGCACGCCCTGCTCGAATCGCAAAGGACGGGGATCGAAGCCGCGACGCGAAGGGTGATGGACCACTACTTGAACGCGCCCCGGCCGCGGACGAACAGATGCCAGCCCACGAAGGCCCAGCTTGCCCACACCGCCCAGCGCATCACCGGATTTCGCATCATGCGTCGGACGATGCCGCCGAGCGTGGCGTAGCGGGGGCGCGCGATCCGTGTGAACGCGCCCCACGCCACCCACGACGCCGCGATCACCGCGTAGATCGCGTAGCTGAACGTGCTCGTGCTCATCGCCGGAAGATCCCGTAGCCGATGGCCAGCCAGACCGCGAACATGGCGAAGCGGCCGGGATGCGTGCTCATGATGGTGTCGGTGATGGAGCTGAACGTCGGGTAATCGACCCGTGGTGACGAGCGGTACGAGATGAGCTCCCACACCAGGAATGCCCCGAGCAGCCCGCGCCACACCCAGATGCCTCGACGGCTCTCCGGAACAGCCGCGTCACGGGGGCGGAAAGCCGAACGAAGCGTGGCGATTCCCGCCACGATGATCGGGATCCCGACCGCGACCGCTTCCGGATGCGTGAACGGCCGCAAGCCGGACGCGATCCACGAGTAAGCGAGCGCGCCGGCGACGACCGCGACCACGCGCCACGAGACGCGGGGTGCTCGGTGCGTCGCCTCCACGACCACAGTCTCGCAATCGCCCCAAGCGGCCCGGAAGCCCGCTGGTAATCTCGAACCGCACCCCGCCGACGCTGGAGCAGGCAGCCGCGGGGCGCGAGGCGTTCGAGGGGGAACTGGTGGATCGCGAGCGGGAAACCCGGCGGGCCGGTTGGCGGCTGATGCGGGGCACGCTCGGATCCCAGCGGGCCTGGCTCGTGCTGGGCGTGCTCGCGGGGGTCTCGTGGACGGCAGCCAAGATCTCCGTGCCGCTCCTGGCCGCCGGCGCCATCGACAACGGGATCCTCCCCGGCAACAACCAGGCCATCCTCGTGTACTCGCTGCTCATCGTGGGCGTCGGCGTGGTGCAGGGGTTGTCTTCGGGGTTCCGGCGGTACTGCGCCTTCCGCATCGCATACCGGTCCGAGACCGACCTGCGCCAGCGGCTCTTCGCCCACCTCCAGCGGCTGCACTTCGCGTTCCACGACGAGGCCCAGACCGGCCAGCTCATGGCCCGGGCCAACACCGACATCTTCCAGATCAACCAGGCCGTCATCCTCATCCCGCTCACGATCGCCAGCTCGCTCACACTCGTCGGCGTCGTCACCGTCATGGCGCTCCAGAGCGTGCCGCTGACGCTGCTGTCGCTGGGTGCGCTGCCGCTGCTGAACATCGCCGCGACGCGCTTCAGCAAGCGCATGCAGCCCGTCACCTCGCAGCTGCAAGAGAAGCTCGGCGACCTCACCGCCGTGGTCGAGGAGAGCGTGGCCGGTGTTCGCGCCGTCAAGGGTTTCGGATCCGAGCGGCTCCAAGAGAAGCAGCTCGACCACGAGGCGGATGCCGTGCGTGACCGGTCGCTCGAGTCGGCGCGACTCCGCTCCGGGTTCCTACCGCTGGTCGACTTCCTCCCGGCGCTCGCCCTCGTGGCCATCCTCTGGTACGGCGGCCACCTCGTGCTCAACGGCGAGCTCCAGCTCGGGTACATCGTCGCGTTCAACTCGTACGTCCTCATGCTCATCTGGCCGTTGCGGATGGCGGGGATGCTCGTCGCCCAGGCGTCGCGTGCCTCGGCCGCGGCAGGTCGGCTGGACGCGATCCTCGTCACCGATCCCCAAGTGGTCGACAAGCCCGGCGCCCGCGAGTTGCCGCCCGGGCCGGGTGAGATCCGTTTCGAGAACGTCGCCTTCGGCTACCACGGCGGCCGGCCGATCTTCACGGACCTCGATCTCCTGATCCGCGGGGGCGAGGCGGTCGCGGTGGTCGGCACGACCGGTACCGGGAAGACGACCGTCGCCCGGCTCGTCCCACGTTTCTACGACGTCGACGACGGCCGCGTCCTGCTCGACGGCACCGACGTGCGCGACGTCAAGATCCACGACCTTCGCCGCAACATCGGCATCGTGTTCGAGGACACGTTCCTCTTCTCGGACACCGTGCGCGACAACATCGCTTTCGCCGATCCGCAGGCGCCGATGGAGACCGTGCGAGGCGCAGCGCGGCTCGCGGGCGCCGACGAGTTCATCGACGACATGCCGGACGGGTACGAGACGGTCGTCGGCGAGTACGGCTACACGCTGTCGGGCGGGCAGCGCCAGCGGCTCGCGATCGCGCGGGCGGTGCTCGCCGATCCGCGCGTGCTGATCCTCGACGACGCCACCTCGTCGGTCGACCCGACCAAGGAGCACGAGATCCGCGCCGCTCTGCGCGAGGTCATGGCCGGACGGACCACGTTGATCATCGCCCACCGGCCGGCCACGATCGCCCTCGCCGACCGTGTCGTCCTCCTCGACGGTGGGCTCGTCGTGGCCGAAGGCACCCACGACGAGCTGCTCGAGACCTCCGAGCGCTACCGCGAGGTGCTCGCGCAGGCGGCCGCCGTCGAGGCGGCCTCCACCGTGGAGCGGGTCCAATGAGGGGCGGGGGCGGCGGCCCGTTCGGTCAGCACGCCATCGAGGAGAAGCTGACTCGCCACGACGCGACGCAGGTGCTGCGCCGTCTCGTGCCGTACCTGCGTCCGTACCGCTGGCGCATCGTGTTTTCGATCCTGCTGCTCATCGGGCAGACGTCATGCCTGCTGGCCGGCCCGGCGCTGGTCAAGCACGGCATCGACGCGGGACTGCGCAAGAACGACGCCGGTGCGCTCAACCTCTCGGCGCTCCTCTATCTCTTCGCCGCCATCGCCGGCCTGTTCTTCGGTCGGGCCGTCATCAGGATGGTCGCCAAGGTCGGCGAGGCGTTCCTGCGCGACCTCCGGTCGAGGGTGTTCCGGCACCTGATGTCGCTCGGCATGGACTTCTTCGAGCGCGAGAAGACCGGCAAGCTCGTCGCCCGCATGACCTCCGACATGGACGCCCTGCAGGAGCTCGTGCAGATGGGGCTGGTCATGTTCGTGCAGAACGGCTTGCTCTTCGTCGGCGCGATCCTCGTGATCTTCCTGATGAGCTGGAAGCTCGCGCTCTGCACGCTTGTCGTCGTGCCGCCCGTCGTGATCGCAAGCCGCTGGTTCCGCCGGGCGTCGAACAAGGCGTACCTGCTGGTGCGCGACCGCATCGGGCAGAACCTCTCCACCCTGCAGGAGGGGCTGGCGGGGGTGCGGGTCGTGCAGGCGTTTGCCCGCGAGCGGGCGTTCACCCGTCGCTTCCAGGAGACGAACGAGGCGCAGTACGACGCGAACATCGAGACGGTGCGTATCTCGGCGAAGTACTTTCCGATCGTCGAGTTCGCCGGCGTCGCCGGCATCGCGATCATCGTCGGCATCGGCGGCGCGTTCGTGTCCGCCGACATCGTCACGGTGGGCACGGTCGCCGCCTTCGTGCTGTACCTCAACAACCTGTTCGAGCCGATCCAGCAGCTCAGCCAGCTGTACAACACGCTCCAGCAGGCCGGCGCTGCACTCCAGAAGCTGTTCGAGCTCCTCGACGAGCCGCCGTCGATCGCGGAGCGAGCGGGCGCGGTCGACCTGCCCGAGGAGGGTGGGCTCGAGCTCGAACACGTGTCGTTCGGGTACGGCGCCGAGGACGTACTGCACGACATCACGCTGCGGGTCCCGCTGGGCGAGCGCCTGGCGCTGGTCGGGCCGACGGGCGCCGGCAAGTCGACGCTCGCGAAGCTCATCGCCCGCTTCTACGATCCGCGCGAAGGAAACGTCGAGTACGCCGACGTCGACCTGCGTGATGCGACGCTGCGCTCATTGCGGGAGCGGATCGTCGTCGTGCCCCAGGAGGGGTTCCTGTTCGCGGGCAGCGTGCGCGACAACGTGATCGTCGGCAAGCCCGACGCGACCGACGAGGAGATCCGGGACGCGATCGCCGCCCTCGGGCTCAGCGACCGGTTCGACGCGTTCCCCGACGGGCTCGACACCGAGGTGCGCGAGCGCGGCTCGCGCCTGTCGGCGGGCGAGAAACAGCTCGTGTCACTTGTCCGCGCCGCGCTCGCCGACCCCGCGCTGCTCGTGCTCGACGAGGCGACGTCGAGCCTCGACCCGGGGACCGAGCGCACGGTCGAGCGCGCCCTCGGCCGCTTGACGGAGGGACGGACGGTGGTCGTGGTCGCGCACCGCCTCTCGACCGCGGCCCGCGCCGACCGCATCGCCGTCGTCGACGACGGGCACGTCCCCGAGCTCGGAACGCACGACGAGCTGATCGCGCACGAGGGCCGCTACGCGAGCTTGTACGCGGCGTGGGACTCCCGCGCCGCCATGGGCCGCGCGTCCTAGTCGATCAAGTCCCCGGATTCCGCGTCGCGCTTGACGTCGCGCAGCATGACGCGCCGGATGAGAGCGCTGAAGCGGCCGATGAGCCACCAGTAGCGCGAGAACCGGCGACGGGCGTCGTCGTCGGTGCACGCGACCCGGGTTTCGGTCTCGACTCGGGAGCCGCCGCTGGGTCGCGCGGAAACGACGAAGTTCCACGCCGCCTTGGCGAACCCCGGAGTGTCGAAGCCTGCAAACTCTCCGGGCTCGATGCGGTGAACGCCGCTGGTCGGGCGCCAGAACTTGCCGACGACGCCGAGGACGAGCTCGCGGTTCGGTTCCTCGCCGAGCACGACGAACCCGGAGTCGACGATCTCCTCGAGGCCGAGCCGGCGCTTGGGCTTCACCGCGCCCGTGAACATGGTCGGGATTCCGCGCGCGAAGAGCAACGCGAGGACGACAGGCGATCGCGCCAGGTCGAGTTCCTTGACGGCGCGGTACGCCCGGTCGACCGGTGCATCGACGTCGATCTGGTGGTGCTCGACGACGTCGTAGACGGGCAGGAACTCCTCGATCAGCACGCGTCCACGTTCGCGCCCGACGTCTTCGGCGGGCGAAGCGGAGCGTCAGTCGGGCTTGTCGGTGACCCCGGCGGCGTCGAAGGTCGCCATCTCGCCGAGGATGCGCGCCGCCGCTTCCAGCACCGGGAGGGCCAGGCATGCACCGCTGCCCTCGCCGAGGCGGAGCTCGAGGTCGAGGATGGGCTCGAGTCCGAGGGTGTCGAGGGTCACACGCGCTGCGGGCTCCGTGGACCGGTGCCCCGCGAAGCAGAAGTGCACCGCACCCGGGACGAGCTGCGCCGCCGCCAGGAGCGCGGCGTCCGCGATCACCCCGTCGACGACGACGGGGACGCGCGCGGCCGCGCCGCCGATGATGAAACCGGTCAGCGCCGCGATCTCGAGACCTCCGAGCGAGGCGAGCACCGCGACCGGCTCGTCCAGAGTCGCCGAGCGGGCAAGGGCCGCGTCGACCGCCTCGACCTTGCGCGCCAGGGTCGGGTCGTCGATGCCGGTACCGCGGCCCGTCACCTCGTCGGCGGCGCGCCCTGTGAAGGCGGCGACCAGCGCGGCGGAGGGCGTGGTGTTGCCGATGCCCATGTCGCCGGTCACCAGGCAGGCGGCGCCGTCGTCGACGAGGCGCGCCGCGACGGCGGCACCGGCATCGAGCGCTTGCCTGGCCTCGGCGACGGTCATGGCCGGCTCCCGGGCGATGTTCCCGGTGCCGGCGCGCACCTTCTCGCGCACCAGCCCGGGCGCGGCGTCGAGGTCGGTCGCCACGCCCACATCGACCACGATCACGCGCGCGCCCGTCTGGCGCGCGAGCACGTTGATCGCCGCGCCGCCGGCGAGGAAGTTCTGGACCATCTGCGCCGTGACGTCCTGCGGCCACGGGGTCACACCCTCGGCGAGCACGCCGTGGTCGCCGGCGAACACCGCCACTGCAGCCGGCGCCGGGATGGGTGGTGGCGACGCGCCGGCGATGGCCGCGAGCCGGACGCCGAGCGCTTCGACTCGTCCGAGTGAGCCACGGGGTTTGGTGAGCCGGTCGTGGTGCTCGGCCGCGGTGCGACCCGCGCTGTCGTCGACCTCGCCGACCGCCGCAGCCACGGCTTCGAACGCGTTCGGCGTTGCTGTCATGAAATGGCCTCCCTGAGCGCGTGCTCCAGCGAGCCGGCCGACAGCTCGGCCAGCCGGAGGTAGCGCGCGCCCATCTCGTCGGCGATCTCCTCGGCGAGGCCGAGGCGGCCCGCCCCGTCTTCGGCGTCGACGACGACGGAATCGACGCGACGGGTGCGGACCGTTGCCGCGGCACGTCGCGCCGCCGCGACCGGGTCGCCGTCGAGCGCAGCCGTCGCCCGCCCGTCGCTCACCAGCACCAGCAGCGGACGCTGCCCCGAACCGCGGTTCGCCGGGCTCGTCGCGACGCCGAGCGCGGCGTCGATGCCGGCGGCCAGGGGAGTGCGCCCACCGGTGGGAAGGTCGGCGAGGCGGGCGCGCGCGACCTCGACGCTGCCGGTCGCCCGCAGCAGGACCTCGGCGCCGTCGCCGCGAAAGGCGACGAGCGCGACGCGATCGCGCCGCTGGTACGCGTCGACGAGCAGGCCGAGCACGGCGCCCTTCACCGCCTCCATCCGCCGCCGCGCACCCATCGAACCGGACGCGTCCACCGCGAGCACGAGCAGGTTCCCGGTCCGCTGCTCGCGCCGGGCCTCGCGCAGATCCTCAGGACGGATCGCCGGGCCCTCCGGATCCAGGGCGCGACGCTCGGCGACGGCACGGGCGGTGGCGGCGACGGCGACGGCGCCGACCGGCCCGTCCGGCACCCGGTCGCCGATGAGGCGGCCGCGGCTGCCATCGCCCGGTGAGCGGCGTCCGGCGGCCTCGGCCGGGGCGCGCGTCGTGCGCAGGGGGACGACCCGTTGCGGCGGGGCATCCGGTTCGGCGACAGGATCCGCGTCGGTGTCGCGTGCGCCGCGGTCGTCGGCGTCCTCCGACTGGTCGAGCTCGGCGAGCGCGTCGTCGACCACGTTCTCCTGCGGTTCGCCGAAGGGCGTGCGGCGCTGCCGGTGGGCGAGCGCGAGCGGCGCGACGCGCCGGACGTCGTCCACGGTCGCCTCCGTGCGATCCTCCCAGCCCGCGAAAGCGGCCGCGGCGCGGCTGATGACGAGGTCCGCTCGCAGCCCGTCGACGCCGGCCGCGGCACACACCGCGCCGATCCGCACCATGAGCGGGTCGGGCACGTGCGCGGCGGTGGTGAGCGCGAGGCGGGTGCCGAGCTTCTCTTCGGCGGGCGCGTGTCGCTGCGCAACTCCGGCTGGGTCGATGTCGAAGTCGAGGCGGCGCCGCACCGCCTCGGCGCGGTCGCGCGGTTCGACGCTCGTCGTGAGGTCGACGGCGAGGCCGAAGCGGTCGAGGAGCTGGGGGCGCAGGTCGCCCTCCTCGGGGTTCATGGATCCGATGAGTACGAAGCGAGCGGGATGCTCGTAGGAGATGCCTTCGCGCTCGACGCGGTTGACGCCCGACGCCGCGACGTCGAGGAGCACGTCGACGAGATGGTCGGGGAGCAGGTTGACCTCGTCGACGTACAGGACGCCGCCGTGCGCTGCGGCGAGCAGGCCGGGCTCGAAGCGCCGGCCCTCGCCGGTGAGGACGGCGCCGAGGTCGAGCGTGCCGATGAGACGGTCCTCGGTGGCGCCGAGCGGCAGGTCGACGAACGGCGCGTCGCCGGGCAGCAGCGAGGCGAGACCGCGCGCCAGCGTCGTCTTCGCCGAGCCCTTCTGGCCCCGCAGCAGCACACCGCCGATCGCTGGGTCGGTGGCGGCGAGGAGCAGCGCGAGCTTGGCGTCGTCGTGCCCGACCACGGCGCTGAACGGGAACCTCGCCGGCTTCGTCGCGTTCATCGGGACTCCTCCCAGCCCTCGGCTTCGAGCAGCGCCGAGCGGAGTGTGTCGAGCGCGCCGGCGCTCGCGTCCCACAAGCCGCGCTCGTGCGCCTCGAGGAGGCGCTCCGCGATCGCGCGCAGCGCCCAGGGGTTCGACCGTTCGAAGAACTTCCGGACGTCGGGGTCGGCGACGTACGCGTCGGTGACGCGCTCGTACATCCAGTCCTCGACGACGTGGGTCGTGGCGTCGTAGCCGTAGAGGTAGTCGACGGTTGCGGCGAGCTCGAAGGCGCCCTTGTAGCCGTGGCGCTGCATCGCGCCGATCCACTTCGGGTTCACGACGCGGCTGCGCACGACGCGGGCCGCCTCCTCGGCGAGGGAGCGGACCCGGGGCCGCGCCGGATCGGCCGAGTCGCCGAACCATGCCTTGGGGGAGTCGCCGGTGAGGGCCCGCACGGTGGCAACCATGCCGCCGTGGTCCTGCAGGTAGTCGTCGGAGTCGAAGATGTCGTGCTCGCGGTTGTCCTGGTTCTTGACGGCGACGTTGATCGCCGCGAACCGGCGGCGCATCGCGTCGCCGGCCGTGACGCCGAACCCCCGCCGGCCGTACGAGTAGCCACCCCACGCGAGATAGACGGCGGCGAGATCGTCGTCGGTCTGCCAGTCGCCGGACTCGAGCAACGGCAGGATGCCCGACCCGTAGCCGCCGGGCGCGGGGCCGAAGACGCGCGGGTCGTCACCGGCGTGGGCGCGCACGTGGTTCGACTCCGGCGGCTCGTCGATGCCGGCGACGAGTGCGGTGGCGTCGTCGAGCAGCTGCACGAGGTTCGGGAACGCGTCCCGGAAGAACCCCGAGATGCGCACGACGACGTCGATCCGCGGCCTTCCGAGCTCGGCGAGCGGGATGGGCTCGATGCCGGCGACGCGGCCCGACTCGTCGTGCCAGCACGGCCGCACTCCGAGAAGCGCGAGCGCCTCCGCGACGTCGTCGCCCTGCGTCCGCATCGCCGCCGTGCCCCAGATCACGAGGCCGACGGTCTCGGGCACCGCGCCGTCTTCGGCGACATGACGGGCGACGAGCTCGTCGGCGAGCCGGCGTCCGACGTCCCACGCCAATGGTGAAGGCAACGACTTCGGATCCACCGAGTAGAAGTTGCGGCCCGTCGGCAGGACGTGCGCCATGCCCCGGCTCGGCGCGCCGCTGGGCCCGGCGGGCACGTAACCGCCGTCGAGGCCGTGCAGGAGGTTGGCGATCTCGTCAGGCGTGCGGCGCAACGCGGGCACCAGCCGCCCGCAGACCCAGCGCAGCGTCGGGTCGTCGCCGCCGGAACGCCAGCCGTCCCGCTGCAACGCGGCGAGCCGGTCGCGACAACGCTGCTCGACCGCGTCGACGTCGGCGCGCCGATCGAGGCCGACACCCAGTTCGCGCGCCACGGTCTGGCGCAGTGAAGCCACACCGCCATGGGGCAGGCGCGTGATCGCAAGCACGAGATCGAGCTCGGCCTCTCCCTCCGGCGCCCGGCCCAACGTGTGCAGGCCGCCGCGGATCTGCGCGTCCTTGAGCTCGCACAGGTAGCCGTCGACGTGCAACAGAAAGTCGTCGAACTCGTCGTCGGCGGGCGCATCGGCGCGTCCGAGGTCGCGGTGGATCTCGGCGTCGACGAGCAGGTCCCATACCTTCTCTCGCACAGCGGGGACCTTCGACGGGTCGAGCGCCTGCACCTGTGCGTGCTCGTCGAGGAGCTGCTCGAGGCGGGCGAGCTCGTCGTAGGCGTCGGCGCGGGTGAGCGGGGGCACGAGATGGTCGATGATCACGGCGTGGGCCCGGCGCTTGGCTTGCGTCCCCTCACCCGGATCGTTCACGACGAACGGGTAGAAGAGTGGCAAGTCGCCGAGAGCGGCGTCTGGCGCGCACGCGGCGGAGAGCCCGACGCCCTTGCCCGGGAGCCACTCGAGCGTGCCGTGTTTTCCGGCGTGCACGACCGCATGCGCACCGAAGCCCGTCTCGAGCCAACGGTAGAAGGCGAGATAGTGATGGGTGGGCGGGATCCGGGGGGAGTGGTACGCCGCGATCGGATCGGGGCCGAACGCCCGCGGCGGCTGCACGGCAACGAGCACGCCCCCGAGGTCGAGTCCTGCGAACGCGAGCGCGTCGCCGTCTCGCAGCACCGCGCCCGGCGGCTCGCCCCACATGTCGACGACGTTGTCGCGCAAGCTGTCCGGGAGGCCCGCGAACCACTCGGTGTACGCGCCGGCGCCGAGGCGGCCGGGCGCCCGCGCAAGCTGCGCGGGGCTGAGCGCGTCGGCGTCGTAGGTGAAGCCGTCGGCCAGCTCGGCCATCAACGCGTCGCCGTCGGGCGGGATGCGGTCGACGCGGTAGCCCGACCGGCGCAGCGCGTGCAGCAGGTCGATGACGCTCGCGGGCGTGTCGAGCCCGACGGCGTTGCCGAGACGGCTGCGCTTCGTCGGGTACGCCGACAGCACGATCGCGACACGCTTCTCGGCGTTCGGGACGAGCCCCAACCGGGCGAGGCGGACGGCCACGCCCGCGACGCGGGCGACGCGGTCCGGAAGCGTTCGGTACGCGACCACGGGCGCCCCGAGCTCGTCACCGTCGTCGACGACCTCCTTGAACGAGAACGGGACGGTGATGACGCGCCCATCGAACTCTGGGATGGCGACGCTCATCGCCGCGTCCATCGGCGTCAGCCCCGCGTCCGACGCCGCCCACTCGGCGGCGGGTCGGGTGGAGGCGACCGCCTGGACGACGGGCACGTCCAATGCCGCCAGTTGCGGTGCTGCCCACTCGTCGCCGTCGGCGCCACCCATCGCGAGCACGGTGGTGATCACGGTGTCGACGCCGTGGTCTGCCAGTGCCTCGAGTGCCGGCACCGCGCCGTGCTCGTCGGGGCGCAGCGAGTAGCAGAACACCGGGAGCGCGTTGGCGCCGGCGTGATCGAGAGCAGCGCACAGGTCGTCGACGAACTGCGTGTTCCCGGATAGGACGTGCGCACGGTAGAAGACGACGCCGACGGTGGGCCGGGTTGGATCGAGCACCGGCTCACCCCAGATCCCCCACGCCGGGACGTCCTCGGGCGGCGCGCAACCGAACGCGGTGCCGAGCACGCGATCGGCGACGAACCGCAGCAGGTGCTCGAGGTTGGTGAGCCCGCCGCGCGCCAGGAAGTCGAACGCCCGCGCCACGACGTCGGCCGGGACCGTCGAGGCCGCCGCCAGCTCGGCATCGGGCACCATCTCGCCGCCGAAGGCGAGCAGGGGGACGCCCTGCTCGATGCAGGCGCGGCGCAGGTCGTCGAACGGTCGCTCCCACGCGCGCCGGCCGCCGAGGAGGCGCACGAGCACGACCTGCACGCCGTCGAGGCCCGGCGGCTGCTCGAGCGCAGCCGGGTTCGCCGCCCGCACCGGCGGGAAGCCGGCCGGGAGCCCTTCCAGCACTGCGCGCAGGCCGAGGATCTCCGTGTCGGCGTTGGTGAGGACGAGGATCACGCGGCGGCGCCTTCGATGAGCGCGTCGACGGCGTCGACGTCGAGGTGGGCCTCGATGAGGTCGGCGAGCCGCTCGAACTGCGTGTCGCGGGCGGCGGCGAACGACACGCCGGCCGGGACGAACGTCTTGCCTGCGCGCCGGCCGACCTCGGTGAGGAACGCGCCGCGGAACCCGTCCTGCTCGAACAGGCCGTGCAGGCTCGTTCCCAGCACCCGCGCCTCGGCGTCGAGCGCGCCGTCGTCCTCGCGCCCGTAGCAGTCGTCGAGATGGATCCAACCCGGCGATCCGTCGCGGCGCTTCACGCGACCGTGCCGGATCTCGTAGCCGGTGGCGCGCTGGCCCATGGACTCGCCGCGCCGCTGCCGCGTCAGCTTGCTCGGCTCGAACATCGTGTCGACGTCGAGTCGTCCGAGGGCGGCGACTTCGCCCCGGCCCGACTCGACCGGGTCGCGGATCGTGCGCCCGAGGAGCTGGTAACCGCCGCAGATCCCGAGGACGAGCGCGCCGGTTCCTTCGAAGACGGCGCGGTCCATACCTCGGCTGCGCAGCCACTCGAGGTCGGCGACGGTGGCCTTCGTGCCCGGCAGGACCACGAGGTCGGGCCGGCCGAGCGCAGCGGGTGTCTCGACGTAGCGCACGTGCACGCCGGGCTCGATGGCGAGCGCGTCGAGATCCGTGAAGTTCGCGAGGCGCGGGAAGCGCACGACCGCGACGTCGAGCCTGTCTGCGCACGCCGGCGCAGCGGCGACGGGACGGGGCCCGGCGAGCGCGAGGGAGTCTTCGGCGTCGAGGGCGACGTCGTGGACGAACGGCAGGACGCCGAGCACCGGTACGCCCGCGCGCGCCTCGAGCTCGCACAGGCCGTCGCCGAGGAGCGCCGGATCGCCTCGCAGCTTGTTGATCACGAACGCGCGCACGAGCCGGCGGTACCGGTCGGGGAGCAACGCGACCGTCCCGTACAGCGACGCGAACACGCCGCCGCGGTCGATGTCGCCGACGACGATGGCGGGCACGCCCAGCTCGTCGGCGACGCGTAGGTTCACGATGTCGTGGTCGAGCAGGTTGATCTCTGCCGGGCTGCCGGCGCCCTCGAGGATCACCACGTCGAACCGCCGACGAAGGTCGTCGCAGGCGGCGAGCACCGTGCTCAGCAACTTCGGCTTCTCGGCGTGGTAGTCGGCGGCGTCGAGGTGCCCGATCGGCTCGCCCATGACGACGACCTGGCTCGTCCGCTCGCCCGTGGGCTTGAGCAGGATCGGGTTCATCGCAACCTCGGGCGGGGCGCCTGCGGCGAGCGCCTGCACGCCCTGGGCCCGCCCGATCTCGTGGCCCGACGGCGTGACGAACGAGTTGAGCGCCATGTTCTGCGCCTTGAACGGCGCCACGCGCACGCCGCGCCGGTGCAACAGCCGGCACAGGCCGGTCACGACGTGGCTCTTGCCGGTGTCGCTTCCCGTGCCGCAGACCATGAGCGCGCCGTGCATCAGGCCGACACCTCCTCGGCCGCGACGGCGTCCAGGGCCCGGTCGAGACGCTCGAGTCCGTCGGGCCCGGGGACGGCGATGCGCGCGCACGCGGCGAGCCCGAACGACGTGCAGTCCCGCACGACGATTCCGAGCGGCGCGAGGCGCTCGCGCAGCCCGGCGACCCGGTCGACGAGCACAAACGGGGCGTCGGACGGGCGCGGATGCAACCCGTGCGCGTGCAGCACGTCGACCAGCTGGGTGCGGAGTGCGGCGATGGCAGCCGACCACGCGGGAAGGTCGGCTCGCTCGAGCAGGTCGGGGACGAGCGCGGCTGCGAGGCCGTTCACCGACCAGCGCGGCTGTCGCTGGCGGAGCCGTTCGGCGAGACGCGCGTCCGGTGCGAGCACGTAGCCGAGCCGCAGGCCGGGGCAGGCGAACACCTTCGTGAGCGAGCCGACGACGACGGCGCCGGCGTCGGCTCGGGTCCACGCGCCCGCCGCCAGTGGGTAGAAAGCCTCGTCCCAGACCGCTGCAGGCTCGTCCGGGGCCGCCAGCTCACCGGTCGGATTGCGGGGGTTCGAACGCCAGCGCGGCGCGCCCGCGACCACCGCCGGGAGATGACGCCGGTACAGGGAGAAGTCGGGCTCGTCGACCCAGCCGGGGCCGAGCTCGGCGGCGACGATCGCGATCGCCTCCGACCCACCGTTCGTGAGCACGACCCGGCTTGCATCCACGCCGATCACGGCAGCAAGGGCGCTGGTCGCGGTCGCCGGGTCCGGGTAGCGCGTGAGCCCGTCGAGGCGGCCGAGCGCGAGCGCTCGCACGTCGGGCGCGAACGGGTTGAGGCTGACCGACAGGTCGAGCACCGAGGAGGGGTCGAGCCCGAGCGCGTCGGCGACTGCCGGTCCGTCACCACCGTGGAGGCCCGGCGGCGGCACGATCACCGGTGCCTCCGGTCGCGGCGGCGCCACATCCAGCGCAGCACCGACGGCACGGCGAGCAGGGCGACGAGCGCGCCCGTCACGTCCCGCGACAGCCGCACCGCGGCGCGGATGTCGCCGGGCGCGGCTGTGCGGCCGTCCCCGAGGGCGGGCCGGTGCTCGACGCGGTCGCCGTACCGGTTCACGCCGCCGAGTCGCAGCCCGAGCGCGGCACCGAACGCGGCTTCGGCGATGCCGGCGTTGGGAGACGGATGCGCCGGCGCATCCTCACGCACGGCGCGCGCGACACGGGCGGCCGAGCGCGGCCGCACCGCAGCGACGAGCCCGGCGGTGACGCGGGCCGGGATCAAGCCGGCCAGGTCGTCGAGGCGGGCGCTCGCCCAACCGAACTGCTCGTATCGCGGCGAACGATGGCCGACCATGGCGTCCAGCGTGTTGACCGCCCGGTACGCGAACACGCCGGGCGCGCCCGCGGCGGCGGCCCACAGCGCGGGCGCGACGACGGCGTCGACGGTGTTCTCGGCCACCGACTCGACGACGGCGCGTGCGATCTCGGGCTCGTCGAGCTGCGACGGCTCGCGGCCCACGAGGGCGGGGAGCAGTGCGCGAGCTGCGTCCAGGTCGTGCCGCTCCAGTGTCGCCTCGATACCCAACGCGGTCTGCGCAAGCGAGCGTCCCGCCACCGCCACATAGGCCGCGGCCGCGGGGGAGTGGAGGGCGGCCCCGGCTGCCGCCGCGATCCCGACTCCAACCGCGGCGTGCGCCGCTCCTGCCGGTCGAGCGTCGCGGTAGAGACGCGTCTCCACGTTGCGCATCACGGCACCGAACCCGGCGACGGGATGCGCGGGCACCGGCGGCTCTCCGAGCACACGGTCGGCGATCACGCCGGCGGCGACGCCGAGCGGACGGCTCACCATCGCGCCGCCGCAACGACGAGGCCGGCCGTCTCGCCGACCATGCCGCTCGCACCCAGCACATCGCCGGTGAAGCCGCCGACGCGACGGCGCGCCAGGACGACGACCCCAGCCGCTCCCAGGACGACTGCGACGACCGCGACCACGCCGGCAACGCCGGGACCGGCGAACGCCAGGGCGGCCGCGAGCGCGCCACCGCCGCGGGCGGTGGCAAGCGCGCGGCCGCCGAGGAACGAGGACGCGAGCCCGCCCGGACGGGCGTACGGCAGCGTCCGAGCCGTGACCGCCATCGCCGTCCGCGACGCGCACCACAGACCGCCGAGGAGCAGCGGCGAGGGTGCTGTCGTCGCGAGGGCGGCCCAGCGCAACAGGAGCACCGCTCCGACCGTCGCCACGCCGAACGCGCCGACGTCGGGTGTCGCCATCACCTCGAGGCGCCGCGCCCGGTCGAGGTGCGGCAGCAGGCCGTCGGCGGAGTCGGCGAGGCCGTCGACGTGGAGCAATCCGGTGAGGGCGAGGTCGGCCGCGACGACGATCGCCGCCGCCACCGCCGGCGGCCACACGCGTTCGGCGCCCCACCACACCGCGCCGAGGACGAGCCCGAGCGCGGCGCCGGCGAACGGAAACCAAGTGAGCGTCGCGGGGCGCGGCTCCGACGCGCCGAACAGCGGAGTCAGGAAGGCGAGGGCCCGGCGCATCAGTCGGCCGGTTCGAGCCGGAGGGCGCGGCCGGCGACGACGAGGACGACCTCGTCCGCGACCGTCGCGACGGCCTGGTTCAGCTCGCCGAGAGCGTCGCGGAATCGCTGCCCGGCCGGCGTCGACGGGTGCACGCCCAGCCCGACCTCCTCGGACACGACGACGGTGTCGCCGCCGCGCCCCGCCACCGCGTCGCCCAGCTCGCCGGCATCGACATCAAAGTCCGGCGCTGACGCGACCCACGGACCGAGCGCGTCGAGCACGACCGTCCCGCGAGTCGCGCGCAACACTCCCGGCACGTCGGGGCCGGCTTCGATGGTCGTCCACGACTCCGGTCGCCGGGCACGGTGCTCGTCGACGCGCGCCGCGAGGTCGGCGTCGCCGTCGACGCACGCGGTGGCCACGTACGACACGGGCTCGGGCAACGAAGCGGCGCGCCGCTCGGCGTAGGCCGACTTGCCCGACCGGGCGCCGCCGAGCACCAGCACGATCACGCCGGCGCGCCCACGCGGACGGCGTCTCGGACGGCTCGGGCCAGCCGGGAGCCCCAGCGCGACCGGGGGCCGCCGAAGGTCTCCGCCCGCCCGTCGGCGGGGGTCGCGATGCACACGGCATCGGTCGCGGTGCCGGTGCCGGCGATCCCGAGCTCGAACAGCGCCTGCGCCTTCGCCTCTGTGGCCGTCGCGATCGCGTTGACGAGGGCGGCGTCCGAGAGCCGCGCCGGCAGCAGAGCCACAACGTTGATCGTCCCGGCGAGACGGACCGGCACCCGTGGCTCCGCTCGGGGCACCGCCGCCGCCCATTCGGGCTCGCCCAGCCCGACGGTCGCGACCACCTCGACGCCCTCGTCCACGGTGGTGACGAACGACCGCACGTCGGCGGCCGTGAGCATGCCCACGCCGTGACCGGGCAGTCCGAGCGAGACGGCGAGCTTCCGGAGATGGTGATCGGGGTCGCGGCGCGCGTAAGAGGGGGGCACCTGCGCGTTCACGATCCAACGGCGGGTGGCGAGACCTCCGCCGTGGGGGGCCGAAGCGGCCACTCGTAACGGGCGATCGAACCGCCACACGAGGACCGAAAGCTGGCGACCTGCTTCAGATCGGGACCGAAGCTGGAGTTCCACGACGTCTCCGCGTCTTCCCGAGGATTCTCGGGCAGGCAGGTCTCCTGGCTCCGGATCGTCGCTCACCCCGGCCTTCCAACCCCGAAGGGCCGTGACCGTCTGGTGGGGTTCGCTCCCCGTCACAGTTGCGGGACAGCCCCGGACTCACACCGGCGTTCCCTGCGCTGCGCCGCTCACCATAGCCAGCGCCGGCGCCGGGCGCTCGGGCCTACTCTGCGGCTCGTGGCGCGCGGCGAGTCGATCGTCCTGCTGAACACCGGGCACGGCAAGGGCAAGTCGTCGGCCGCGTTCGGCGTGATGGCGCGCGGGTGGGCGCGGGGATGGCGCGTCGGTGTCGTGCAGTTCATCAAGGGCGGGAAGTGGAAGACGGGCGAGCGCAAGCTCGCCGATCACCTCGGGGTCGAGTGGCACACCCTCGGCGACGGGTTCACCTGGGAGTCGACCGATCTCGACGAGACGGCGGCGAAGGGCCGGCACGCGTGGGACGTCGCGGCGGCCAAGCTCGCGTCGGGTGACTACGACCTCCTGATCCTCGACGAGCTGACCTACGCGGTGAAGTACGAGTGGGTCCCGGTCGACGAGGTGGTCGCCGGCATCCGCGATCGCGCCGAGGGGACGAACGTGGTCATGACCGGGCGGGACGCGGCGGACGAGCTCGTCGAGCTGGCCGACACGGTGACCGAGATGCGCAAGGTCAAGCACGCGTACGACCTTGGGATCAAGGGCAAGAAGGGCATCGAGTACTGATGGGTGCGCTCGGGCCGCGCCTCGTCGTCGCCGGCACGCACTCCGGCGTCGGCAAGACGACCGTCGCCACCGGGCTGATGGCCGCGCTACGCCGGCGTGGCGATCGGGTCGCGCCGGCGAAGGTCGGTCCCGACTTCATCGATCCCGGGTATCACGCGCTCGCGACCGGACGGCCGGGCCGGAACCTCGACGCGTGGATCTGCGGCGAGGACCGGATCGCGCCGTTGGCAGCGAAGGCGGCGAACGGCGCCGACGTGCTCGTCGTCGAGGGAGTCATGGGCCTCTTCGACGGGGCGGCCGAGCCCGGCAACCCGGCGAGCACCGCGCACGTCGCCCGGCTGATCGATGCGCCCGTCGTGCTGGTCGTCGACGCGTCGGCGATGAGCGGCTCGGTGGCGGCCATCGTGCATGGGTACGCGACGTTCGACGAGTCGGTGCGCATCGCCGGGGTGATTCTGAACCGCGTCGGCAGCCCGGCGCACGAGTCGATGCTGCGCGAGGCATTGGCGCCGATCGGCATCCCGGTGCTCGGCGTGCTCGCCCGCGCCGACGAGCTCGCTTGGCGCGACCGGCACCTCGGGCTCGTCCCCGTCGTCGAGCAACGGGAAGCGGTGGAGAAGTCGCTCGATCGGCTGGCCGACGCCGTCGACGCATCGTGCGACCTTGACGCGATCTCGGCGGTCGCCCGGGCCGCGCCGCGTCTCGCAACGGGAGAAGCCGCGACCGCGAGGCCGTCGGGCAAGGCCCGCGTCGCAATTACCGGCGGGCCCGCGTTCAGTTTTACGTACCCGGACAATCTCGAGCTGCTCGAGCAGGCCGGAGCCGAGCTCATTCCGTTCGACCCGCGCGCCGACGCCGCGCTTCCTGCCGCGGTCGACGCCGTGTACGCCGGCGGCGGCTTCCCCGAGGTGTTCGCCGAGGAGCTCGCCGCCAACCGCCCGCTCCTCGCCGACGTGCGCGCGCGGGCGGCGGACGGCCTTGTGACGTGGGCGGAGTGCGGCGGCTTGCTCTGGTTGAGCCGCTCGCTCGACGGGCATGCGTTGTGCGGCGTGCTCGACGCCGAAGGCCACATGAGCGAGCGCCTCACGCTCGGCTACCGGCGCGCGCACGCCGGCGTGGACACACCGCTGGCACCGGCCGGCACGGAGCTGCGCGGCCACGAGTTCCACTACTCGAGCCTCGAGCCCGCGGGGGACGCGCTGACGATGTCCGATCGCAACGGTGAGACGCGCGCCGGGTTCGCGTCGCCGCGCCTGCTCGCCAGCTACCTGCACCTGCACCTCGCCGCAGATCCGCACCTGGCCGAAGGCTTCGTCGCCACCGCTTCCGCGCCGATGCGTAGCTGAGCGACGCCAGGCGTCGCTCAGATTCGCACCTCTCGCCGCGGCGACACCCCGCGGGTATGCTCCGCGGCGCCGCGGTGTACGGGAAGCCGGTGTGAGTCCGGCGTGGTCCCGCCACTGTGACCGGGGAGCGACCCCTCGAAGCGCCACCGGAGATTCCGGGAAGGCGAGGGCGAGCGAGGATCCGGGAGCCAGGAGACCGGCTGCGGCGACGGAGAAGCGTCCCACGGGGATGGGATGGCACCGGCGTTGGTCGGGGTCGGAGTCGGGCCCGGCGATCCTGAGCACGTCACGCTCGAAGCGTTGCGCGCCCTGCGCGAAGCCGACCGCGTGTTCGCACCGTCGCTGGCACTCGACGTCGTCGGACGCGCCGAGTCGATCGTGCGCGAGGCAGCGCCGGAGGTCCAGGTCGAGCGCCTCGTCATCACGATGCGGCGCGGCGGCGACTCGACGGTGTACGCCGACGCCGCCCGCCGGATCGCCGCCGCCCTCGACCGTGACGAGCGCGTCGCCTTCGCCACCCTCGGCGATCCCAACATCTACAGCACGTTCTCCTCGCTGGCGCGCGCGGTGCGCGGCCTGTGCCCGGATGCGCCGATCGAGACCGTCGCCGGGATCATGGCGTTCCAGGCGCTCGCCGCCCGCGCCGGCTTCGTCGTGCTCGAAGGCACCGAGACGCTCTCGCTGATCACCGCGCTCGACGGCCCCGACGCGCTCGACGGCGCCCTCGCCGACCGGACCCGCGCCGTCGCCGTCTACAAGGGCGGGCGGCACCTGCCGGCGATCGCCAAACGCCTCGCGGCCGCGGGCCGCCTCGACGGCGCCGTGGCCGGCGAGCTGCTCGGCCTCCCCGGTGAGCGCGCCGGCCCCCTCGACGAGCTCGCCGACGCGCCGGCCAGCTACCTCGCCACCGTGCTCGTTCCACCGGCGGGCCGGCCGTGATCTCGTTCGTCGGCGCCGGCCCGGGAGCCGCCGATCTCATCACCCTGCGCGGCCGCGATCGCCTCGCCGCCGCGGACGTGGTCGTGTGGGCGTCGTCCCTCGTGCCCGAGGCGCTCCTCGACCACGCGCCGCCGACCGCCGAGATCCACGACTCCGCCGGCATGACGCTCGAGGACGTGCTCGCGGTCTACGCAGGGCGTCCCGACGCCCGCATCGTGCGCCTGCACTCCGGCGATCCCGTCATCTACGGCGCGATCCAGGAACAGGTCGACTGGTGTGTCGCGCACGAGCGCGACTTCGAGATCGTGCCGGGCGTGAGCTCGCTGGGCACGGCCGCCGCGGCCCTGGGACGCGAGCTGACGATCCCGACGGTGGCGCAGAGCGTCGTGCTCACGCGACTCGGCGGCCGCACGACGGCTTCGATGCCCGAGCGCGAGTCGGTCGCTGCCTTCGCCGCTCACGGCACGACGATGGCCGTTTTCCTCTCGGCGGCGCGCCCGGTCGAGCTGCAACGGGAGCTGCTCGCCGCCGGGAGCGGCTACTCGCCCGAGACACCCGCCGCGGCCGTCGTGCGCGCGTCCTGGCCCGACGAGCAGGTCGTCACGACAACGGTCGGCTGCCTCGCCGCCGACCTCGACGCCATCGGAGCGACCCGCACCGTGCTCGTCCTGGTTGGTCCGGCCTTGCGCGGCGCGGCGGCACGTTCGCACCTCTACGCGCCGCAGTTCGCGCACATGTTCCGCCGCCGGTCGCGGCCCGAGTCGACTGCGGGGCGGCCGGCGTGAGCCCGCAGGCCGCGACGCGAGAGCCCGACCTCGCGCCCGACGTGGCGGCGCGCACGAAGGGCTTGCGCGCCGGGTGGACCACCGGCACGTGCGCGAGCGCCGCGGCGAAAGCGGCCGCGGTGGGACTGGTCAGCGGCACGGCGCCCACCGAGGTCGACGTCGGCATGCCGTCCGGGCGGCGGGTGAGCTTCCCCGTCGAGCGCGAGGCGCCGAACCGGTGCGCGGTCGTCAAGGACGCCGGCGACGACCCCGACTGCACCGACGGCGCCCGCGTGACCGCCGAAGTGGAGTGGGAGACCGCCGGCGCAAGCGCGACCGAGCTGCGCGCCGGGGCCGGTGTCGGCACGATCACCAAGCCCGGTATCGGGCTCGCGGTCGGCGCGCCCGCGATCAATCCCGTCCCGCAGCGGATGATCCTCACCGCGCTCGGTGAGGTCACCGACCGGTCCCTGGTCGTGACGTTCGCGGTACCGGGCGGCGAGGCGATGGCCGAGAAGACGACGAACGCGCGCCTCGGGATCGTCGGCGGCATCTCGATCCTCGGCACCACCGGGATCGTGCGGCCGTTCTCCACCGCTGCCTACCGGGCTTCGGTCGTGCAACAGATCGACGTCGCCGCCGCCCAGGGCGAGCGCACCGTGATGCTCGCCACCGGCAGCCGCTCGGAGCGCGCCGCCATGCGGCTCCACCCCGGACTCGACGAAGTGTGCTGCGTCGAGGTGGGCGACTTCACGGGCATCGCGCTTCGCCACGCCGCCGCCGCCGGCGTCGAGCGCGTCGTCTTCGTCGGTATGGTCGGCAAAATCGCAAAGCTCGCCGCCGGCGTGATGATGACCCACTTCCACCGGTCCAAGGTCGACGGTGACGTCCTTGCCGCAGCCGCCCGCGCAACCGGTGCGCCCGCTGTGATCGTCGACGCGGCCACCGAGACCGAGGCGGCGCGCCACTTCTTCGAAGTGTGTGTCGCACACGGTGCGCTCGCTCCGCTCCAGCTCCTGTGCGAGCAGTCGGCGGCAGCCTGCCGGCAGCACGTCGACGGCGCGCTCGAGATCGAGGTCGTCATGGTCGACTTCGACGGCGAGGCGGTGGTCGCCCGTGCCTGAGCGCATCGCGGTGGTCGGCGTCGTTGGCGGCGAGCCGGTCGGGAAGGAAGCTCGGGCCGCCATCGAGGCGGCCACGGTCGTCGCCGGCGCGCCCCGCCACCTCCGCACGCTCGCGCCGCTCGGCGCCCGTACTCTGCCGATCGACGGGCCGCTGGCGGCCGTGGTGGACGCGCTCGGGCGTGAGCGCGGCGCCGTGTGCGTCCTCGCCTCCGGGGACCCCGGGTTCTTCGGGATCGTGCGCGTGCTCGCCGAGCGCTTCGGCTCCGAGCGTCTCGACGTCCACCCCGCGCCGTCGTCGGTCTCGCTCGCGTTCGCCCGCCTGGGCCTGCCGTGGGACGACGCCGCGGTGATCTCGGCGCACGGTCGGCCGCTGGCGGACGCGGCCCGCCGCGCCGTCCGGCACTCGAAGGCCGCGGTGCTCGTCGCCCCGGATGCGCCGCCCGAGGCTCTGGGCCGGGAACTCCGAGCACTCGGCGCGCCGCACCGCCGCGCCGCAGTGTGCTCGCGCCTCGGGGAGCCCGACGAGCGCGTCGATGTCCTGACGCTCGACCAGCTCGCCGCC
>DASYQJ010000224.1:0-6652 GCA_036005605.1 Acidimicrobiia bacterium | reverse complement strand
ACCTCGAGGGCGAGCTGCTGAAGCTGGTGTCGCAGCGGGCGATCTCGGGCGCGCTGCACGGCCGCGAGATGGGGCCGGAGTCGAGCATCGCGAAGCTCGTCTGGAGCGAGGCGGAGCAGCACTTGGGCGAGGCCGCCGGCGACGTGCTCGGCCCCGACGCCAACACCGGCCGTTGGGGCCGCGATCGGCTCTCGATGCGGTCCTACACGATCGCGGGCGGGACCACGCAGGTGAACAAGAACATCATCGCCCAGCGCATCCTGGGGCTGCCGCGCGAGTAGCTGTCACACCCCACCGCTATTGATGCGTGCATGGAGCCCGCTCAGCGAACACGTGGTACGCATCAGCGCGACGTGATCATCAGCCGTCATGCCAAGCGACAGCATGGTGTCTTCACGCGCCGTCAGGCCATCGAGGCTGGCTTCAGCGCCAGCGCCATTTCGCGCCGGCGCGCATCCAGAGTCTGGGAAACAGTCGACTTTGGCGCGTACCGGTTCGCCGGCACACCGTCGTCCTTGAAGCAACGGCTCATGGCCGCGTGCTTGCTCGGACCAGCCGTGGCTTCGCATAGGTCGGCCGCGCTCCTTTGGGAGCTTCCGGGCGTGCCGGCCGAGATCATCGAGGTCACGGCTCTGCGACATCAGCGGCGACGCTACGCAGACATCACTTGGCACGAGTCCTACCACCTGACAGAACTGGACGTCACCCAGATCGATGGCATCCCGGTCACCCGACCGGTCCGCACGTTCCTGGATCTGGCCGTAGTGCTCTCCGCTCCAGCCCTCGAGGAGATACTCGACGAGGGTCGTAGGAGGAATCTCCTTGAAATCGCGCCCATCTGGCGTCGACTCGAAGAACTCGGTGACCTCCGTCCAGGCGCGAACCGTGCGCGCAGCGTGCTTGCATCCCAGCTCGAGTCCGACCGTCCAGCAGAGAGCGTCCTCGAGACGCGCTTCCGTCAGCTCCTACGCGAGGCCGGTGTGCCCACCCCCACGCCGCAGTTCGAAATCGCTGTGAACGGCTCGACGGCGCGAGTCGACTTCGCATATCCGGACGTCAAACTCGCGATCGAACTCGACGGCGCCGCGTATCACTCCAGTCAGAAAGCGCTCCGACGTGATCGAAACCGAGAGAACCGACTCGTGGCGCTCGGCTGGCGAGTTCTCCGCTTCACCTGGGAGGACGTGCGCGACCACCCCGAAGCGGTGCTGAGATGCGTGCAGGGAGCCCGCTGAGCGGGCTCCCTGCACGCATCGGCCGCGACTACAGGTTGCCGACCTCGAGGTCGAGGAGGTGGGCGAACTTCGCGCGGGCCTCGGCCCGTCGCTCCGGCAGGTGCGCAGGCGGGAACAGCCCCTCGTACGGTTGATACCGCTTCAGCACCTGGCGGGCGATCGTCACCTTGTGCACCTCGGTGGGCCCGTCGGCGATGCCCATGATCGGCGCCGCCAGCCACATGCCGGCGAACGGCATCTCGTTCGACACTCCCAGCGCACCGTGGATGTGCATCGCCCGGTACACGACGTCGTGCATCACCTTCGGCGTCGCCACCTTCACGCCCGCGATCTCTGTGCGGGACTTGTGCCCGCCGACCTGGTCGATCGTCCACGCCGCCTGCAGGACCTGGAGCCGGAACTGGAGCAGCTGGATCCAGGACTCCGCGATCGCGTCCTGCACCATCTGCTTCTTCGCCAGCACCTCGCCCTGGGTCTCCCGGCTCAGCGCCCGCTCGCACATCATGTCGAACGCCCGCTGGCACGTCCCGATGGTCCGCATTGCGTGGTGGATGCGACCGCCGCCGAGGCGCGTCTGCGCGATGACGAACGCCTGCCCCTCGCCGCCGAGCAGGTTCTCGGGCGGCACCCGCACGTCCTCGTACCGGACGTACGCATGCGAGCCCTCGCCTTCGCTCTCTCCCCCGAGACCGACGTTGCGAACGATGTTGACGCCCGGTGTGTCGGTCGGCACCAGGAACATCGACGCGCCCTGGTAGACGGGGACGTCCGGATCCGTGATCGCCATCACGATCGCGAACTTGGCGTATCGCAGGTTCGACGAGAACCACTTCTCGCCGTCGATGACCCACTCGTCGCCGTCGCGCTCGGCACGGCAGCGGAACTGCTGCGGGTCGGACCCCGCCTGTGGCTCGGTCATCGAGTAGCAGGACGAGATGCGGCCATCGAGGAGCGGCTGAAGGTACTTCTCCTTCTGCTCCTCGGTGCCGTAGTGGGCGATGATCTCGGCGTTCCCCGAGTCGGGCGCCTGCGACCCGAACACGCTCGGCGCCCAGTTGGAGCGGCCGAGGATCTCGTTCATCAGCGCCAGCTTGAGCTGCCCGTACCCCTTGCCGCCGAGCTCCGGCCCGAGGTGGCACGCCCACAGGTCACGCGCCCGCACCTCGTCCTGGAGCGGCCGCACCACCTTCTCGTGGACGGGATGGTCCTTGTCGTAGACCAGGTGCGAGCTGAACGCGAGGTCGAGCGGCTCGACCTCGGTGCTTACGAACTCGGTGATCCAGTCGAGCTTCTGCTGGAACTCGGGCTCGGTCGAGAAATCCCAGGCCATCGCGTTACCGCCCTCTTTTCGTCACCAACACATCATTCTGTCGCCACGTTCATCGTCTGCTTGCCCGCTGCCGTCTCCACCTCGGTCGGGGTCAGCGTGACCTTGCGCCCGACGAGCTCGTCGCGTTCGATCGACGACAGCATGTCAGCGTCGACGACCTTGCCGTAGGCCCGGTCGCCTTCGGGAACGTCGCAGATGACGACGCCCCACTCCGGCTCGCCGTCCTTACCGTGCACGACAGAGTACGCGGCCACCGTGGCAGCGCCGTCGTACACGTCGCGAATCGCACGCTTCCCTTCCCCGTCGACGGCCGCCTGCACCCGCTCCTGCACGGGCGGCGCAACCCGGCCTGGCGACGACGAGTAGAGCCCGTAGACGTGCTTCGTCATGTGCATACCCACCCCGCTGACGAGCCCGTACGAGCCGGGATCGCGGCGCAGGACGTCCGCCATCGTCGCGATCGAGTGCGTCATGTAGTCGCTGCCCGCGCCCCCGTGGTACGGCAGCCCACCGGTAACCGTCAGCGATCGCGAATCGCCGTCACGCAACGCCAGCGCGTCGCGCGCGAAGTTCACCGAGCTCCCGAAGCAGCTGTACACGTCGAGGTGGGCGACGTCGTCGACGCCGACGCCGCCGACACGCAGCGCCTCACGCGCCGCCGCCGCCATCGCCGGCGAGCGCCACATCTCGTCGTGCTCGGCGAGGTAGATCGGGTCCGTCGCGTAGCACCACCCGCGCAGGTAGACGCGTCGCTCCGGCGGCACACCCAACGCGTCGGCGGCCTCGTGACTGGCGACGAGCACGGCGGCCGCCATGTCAACGTCCATGATCGAGATCATGTACTTCGTGTACGGGTAGCCGACCATGCGGTTCTCGGGCGTGGCCGTGATGATCTCCTCGGCCGACCGAGCCACCGGGAACCACGCGAGCGGGTTGGCGGCGGCGATGTCGGTGAACGGCGCCAGCAGGTCGCCCAGCTGCCGGCGGTACTCGTCGAGGCCCACACCCAGATGGCCGCGCCGGGCGTTGTCGAAGATCGCGAATGTCAGCCACGCCTGGAACACCTCGTGGGCAACCTCGGCCGGATGGAACGGCGCCTCCCACGGGAACGGCCGCCGCTCGTCCGGCTTGAAGCTGTACGGGTAGCGCTCACCGCGGCGCTTGTACCGCCGCTGGGTGGCGAGCGCCTCGGCGCCGCAGATCAACGCCACGTCGAGCTCACCGGACAGCACCTGTTCCGCGGCTCCGTTCACCAAGACCTGCGGCGTCGTCCCGCCGATGCCCGAGTAGTAGGTGTGCCGCGGCTCGACGCCGAGGCGGGCCGCCAGCCGCGCCGTCGGGTCGTCGTACTGCCACGTCTGGCAGTACACGATCTGCAGACTGTCGAGGCGGTCGAGCACGGCCGAGCTCGCGACGCCCGTGTCGTCGGCGGCGACGCGGGCGACGTCCTCCCACATCGCGAGGGGCTCGGGCGCGCCCTCGTCCCCTACATCTCCCGGATGCCACGTCTGCTGGCCGACGCCGATGAGGCACGGCGCACGCGGGTCGACGGCGGCCACCGTTACTTCCCCTGCCAGTTCGGCGTGCGCTTCTCGGCGAACGCCTTGGGGCCCTCCTTGGCGTCCTCGGTCTGGAAGATCATCGAGCTGAGCTGGCTCTCGTTCTTGTACGCGTCGCGCAGGCTCATCCCCAGACCCTCCCACACGCTCTGCTTCGTCGCCTGCACGGCGAGCGGCGCGTTGGCGGTGATGCGGTGCGCGTACTCGTACGCCTTGTCGAGCAGTTCCTCGCGGGGAACGATCGCGTTGAGCAGCCCCATCTCGTACGCGCGCTGGGCCGGGATGAGGTCGGCGCACAGGAGGAACTCCATCGCGTACGGGAACGGGATCTGGCGCGGGAGTCGCACCGTGGTCCCTCCCCCAGCGAACAAGCCGCGCTTGGGCTCCATCACCGCGAACTGCGCCTCCGGGCACGCGACGCGGATGTCGACGCCACCCAGCATCTCCATCCCGCCGGCGGTGCAGAAGCCGTTCACGGCCGCGATGATCGGCTTCCAGATCTTCGCCCCGCGCAGCACCGACTTCGTGCCGTCGTCGAGCCGGTAACCGTCTACCTCGCTGAGCCCCTCGTTCTGAATGCGCTCGGCGACCTTGGTGATCTCGGGGACGTACCTCTTGAGGTCGGCGCCGGTGAAGAAGGCGTCGCCCACGCCGGTGATGACGGCGACCCACGCGTCGGTGTCGTCGTCGAAGCGCTCCCACGCCATCCGGAGCTGCTTGAAGTGCTCCATGTCGGCCGAGTTGCGGGCCTCGGGCCGATCGATCGTGATGCGGACGATGTGATCGTCGTCCCGTTCGTAGTGGATGGGCATGGGCGCCTTCCTGCCTGCCTCGCGAACCTGACACGATAGTCAGGGAACGGCGACGACAGCCCGAGGGCAGCAGGGGGACATCGTGCGGGAACACCGGTACTCGTTCGACATACCGCACTCGGCGGCGCGCGTCTGGGCCCTGTTCCAGGACTACGAGCGCTGGACCGACTACGCGCCCATGGTCAAGCGCGTCGACGTCCTCTGGCCCGGCGACGAGCACCACAACGGGCGTCTCCGCCGCGTGATCTACGAGATGCCCTTCGGTCGCGAAGGCTCCGCTCTCGAGCTGGTCACCGACGTCGAGCCGGAGCGCGGGTACACGTACACGATGATCTCGAGGGACGCCGGCAACGACCAGACCGGCAAGGTCCGCCTGGAGCCGATCGGGCCCAACCGGACGCGCTTTCACTTCGAGGAGCGCTACCACCTCACGAAGGCGCCGTGGAAGTGGTTCGAGGGCCCGATCTACGGGTTCATCAACAAGAAGAACGAGGAGAGCATGCGGCGAGCCGGCGAGTGGCTCTCCGCGCACCCCGAGTACCGTTCCGACCTCGTGGAACACGACGCGCCCGCCCAGAAGCACGCCGAGACGTAGCCGAGAGGAAGCCGCGTGCCCGATCGACCCAAGGCGCTCGTCACGGCGCCGTTCCGCGGTGAAGGGCTCGACACGCTCGAGCGCCTCGCCGACGTCGTCTACGACCCGTGGATCGAGCAGCAACCACTGCGCATCTACAACTCGGAGCAGCTCGCCGAGCGCATCGAGGCTGAAGATGCGAACGTGGTCGTCGTCGAGAGCGACTCGGTCAAGGGCCCGGTCCTCGACCTCCCCCTCGTCGCCGTCGGCTCCTGCCGCGGCGACCCCAACAACGTCGACGTGGCCGCCGCCACCGCTCGCGGTATCCCCGTGTTGCGGGCGCCTGGCCGCAACGCGGACGCCGTCGCCGAGCTCACCGTCGCGCTCCTCTTCGCCGTCAACCGCGGTGTGGTCCGCGCCGACCGCGACGTGCGCGAAGGCGAGATCTACCGCGACGGCACGATCCCCTATCAACGATTCCGGGCCTGGCAGCTGGCGGGGCGCACGGCGGGGCTCGTCGGCCTCGGCGCCGTGGGCCGCGCTACCCGGTGGCGGCTCGAAGGGCTCGGCATGCGCGTCATCGCGCACGACCCGTACGCCGACGACGCCACCCACACGCTCGACGACCTCCTGGCCGAAGCCGACGTGGTCTCGATGCACGCCATGGTCACACCCGAGACGCAGGGCATGATCGGCGCCGACCAGTTCGGCCGCATGAAGGACGGCGCCATCTTCGTCAACACCGCCCGGGCCATGCTCCACGACACGGACGCGCTCGTCGGTGCGCTCGAGTCCGGCCGGCTCGGCGGGGCGGGGCTGGACCATTTCGAAGGCGAGCACCTCCCGACAGATCATCCTCTCCAGTCGATGCCGAACGTCGTGCTCACTCCGCACATCGGTGGCGCGACGTACGACACGGAGGCGAACCACTCCAAGCTCATCGCCGACGGCCTGACCCAGCTGCTCGGCGGGGGCAAGCCCGACAACCTCGTGAACCCGGAGGTTCTCTCGTGAGTCCGGAGACCAAGCTGACCGCGCAGGAGACGAAAGAAGCCGTCCTCTGGGTCGCCAAGGAGATGCTCAAGACGAACCTCGTGGAGGGGACGGCGGGGAATCTCGGCGCTCGCCTTCCCGACGGGAAC
>DASYQJ010000223.1:0-6228 GCA_036005605.1 Acidimicrobiia bacterium | reverse complement strand
CAGCGAGGGTGCTCCGACCCGACGAACCCCGCGTGCGCGGCTACCGACACGCCCGACGTGATGGGGTACCACACCCGCAGCGACATCCCGAACTACTGGTCGTACGCCGACAACTTCGTCCTCCAGGACCACATGTTCGAGCCCAACGCGTCGTGGAGCCTGCCCGAGCACCTCTTCCAGGTGTCGGAGTGGTCGGCGCTCTGCACGCAACACGACAACCCGTCGAGTTGCCAGAACGCGCTGCAGGCGCCCGGCCTGCCGCCCGACTTCGGCGGACGCCGCGCCAACGGGCAACCGCGGCCGGATCCCATCTACGCCTGGACCGACATGACGTATCTCCTCCACCAGGCTCAGGTCCCGTGGGGCTACTACGTCGTGTCCGGCAGTGAGCCCGACTGCGAGAACGACGCGTCGGTGTCCTGCGCGCCGGTGCGCCAGAACGCGACAACACCCGGCATCTGGAACCCGCTGCCGTACTTCGACACGGTGCGCGCCGACGGGGAGCTGGGCAACATCCAGTCGATCGACAACTTCTACAACGCGGCGAAGGCGGGCAGCTTGCCGGCCGTGTCGTGGATCGCGCCGTCGGGCGCGGTGAGCGAGCACCCGCCGGGGCCCGTGAGCTTCGGACAGTCCTACGTGAGCAGCCTCGTCAACGCGGTGATGAACGGCCCCGACTGGAAGTCCACGGCGATCTTCCTCGCCTGGGACGACTGGGGCGGCTTCTACGACCACGTGAAGCCGCCGAACGTCGACGTCAACGGTTACGGCCTGCGTGTCCCCGGCATCGTGATCAGCCCGTACGCCAAGCACGGCTACGTCGACCACCAGACCCTGTCGTTCGATGCCTACGACAAGTTCATCGAGGACGACTTCCTGCACGGCCAACGCCTCGACCCCCGCACCGACGGGCGTCCCGACCCGCGCCCCGACGTCCGCGAGAACGCGAAAATCCTCGGCGACCTCACGCGCGACTTCGACTTCAACCAGCCACCGCGCACGCCTCACCCCTTGCCGGTGCATCCGAAGACGACGCTCACCGGCACGCCCGGCGCACGACAGGTCTCCCCATCGGCGCTGGCCGGTGACCCCGACGGCTGACCGCGGCTCAGCCGTCCATCACCATCAGCCGGGTGACGGATAGGCGGGTGTTCCACTCTCGGGCGGGAGCTGCGGGAACACGCTGACCGCCGTGGCCGTGTCGAACAGACCGCCGTGGCCCGCGGCTGGGAAGTGCCCGAACGTGTAGCGCTTGGCGCCGTTGCCGTACTGGTAGACACCCTGGCCGACCTTGCCGACCTCGTCCTCGCCGGTCGCGCTCGGGTCCCACCAGAGGATGCCGGCGTCGTCGGAGCCCCAGTAGTCGACGAACGGCCAGAGGCCGTGCTTGCCCCACGACTGCCGCGGGTTGACGGGGTCGCCGCCCGACGGCGGGTAGCGGAAGAGCCCGTCCCGGAACGTCTTGGGCGTCAGCTTCGGTCCCGCCATCGTGAGCCCGCGTGCCAGAACGGAGACGGTCGGGACGATCACGTTGTACGTGTTGTTCGGCGGCGGCTCGCCGTGGAACCAGGTGTACAGCGTGTAGTTCGGGTTCTCGCTCTGCGGGACACGACCCGCCACGAGTGCGACGCCGAACGCGTGCGCCCATTGCTCCTGATCGAACGTTCGCCCGAAAAACGTCGTGTCGGCGAGCACGGTCGGTCCCACGATCCACTCGGGGTGATAGTCCTGCGCGGACGCCTCCTTTGTGAGTGCCGCGGGCGTGAGCGGGTCTCCGGTGTAGATCACGGTGGTCACGCCGGCGTCCTTCAGCTTCGTGATGATCGTGCGAGCGTTCTCCTGGCTCTTGGCGGGGTCGAGGAAGAAGGACTGGTCCGCCTTGGGCGTGATCTTGAACTTCTTCAGCCCGTCCTTCAGCGTGTTGAACTGACTGCGGTACTGCCCGTCAGGAGTGTCGTAGTGGGCGACGCCGTAGACGCGCTTCTTGTTCTTCGTCGGGTCATCGCCGGCGTACTTGGCCTTGCCGGGACCGGCCAGCTTGCCGATGAATTCGGCGGTGATCATCGCGGCCTCTTCGGGTGAAGGCGCGCCAGTGAAGATGTAGCCCGGGTTATCGGTCGTGATCTTCTGTGGCACCGAGAGAGCGCACGTGCCGACGCAGATGACACCGCGGTGGGCCAGCTCGTCGGAGAACACCGTGGTCGACTGGGCGGGCCCGCCGAGAACCGCGAACGGCTTCTTGGCGGCGATCGCGATGGCGTCGGACTTGGCGGCGGCGGTGTCGGCGCCGCTGCCCGTGCCGTCGAAGAACTCGACGGAGATCTTGCGGCCGTAGAGCTCGAGCATCTTGTTGTAGATGTCGATGTAGCCCTGCCACGTCGCCTTGATCGTGTTCGTGTCCAGGCTGGCGCCGGCGGCGATGATCTGCCCGGCGAGCACAGGGTCTTTGGACGGGTCACCGACCCAGATGACGACCGTGATCTCGTTGCCGGTGATGCCTTGGGCTGTCGCCCCGCCGTTCTTGCCCGTGAACGGCTGGACGCAGGGCGGTGAGTAGACGGTCGGGATCTTGACTCGCCCCGTCGTGGTGTCGCAGTTGGGTCCGAAGTCGATGTTCGACTTGCCCAGGAGCTGCGCCTTCTCCGGCGTCATCGGTCCGGACTTGACGAGGGCCGAGTTCTTCTGCGCGTCGGCGGCGTCGTCCGACGGCGCCGCGCCCGCCGTCGCCACCAGCGTGGCGGCGCAGAGTGCACCGGCGATCACCAATGCCAGCGAGCCGCGAGCAGCGCGTCGGCGGTTGCTGTTCCTCGCCATCTGGAGCTCCCCCCTGAACTTGTCCGGTCGGCTGGCGTCTCCCGTCAGGCGGCGGCGTGGCCGGTGAGCAGCTCGGCCATGTTGTCGTGGTAGAAGCGCGTTTGGGCGTCGCCCCCGGTCGTCCGCAGCGCCTCTTTGAACTTGGCCAGCGGGTCCTTGCCCCCCTCGGGGTGCGGATAGTCCGAGGAGAACATGAAGAGGTCGGACCCCGCTTGCTCGATCATCCACCCCACCGGTTCACCCGCGAACGGCGTGAACTTGAGATGCCTGTGCACGTACTCGGACGATGTGAGCTCGAGCCTGCGAAGCGGCTCCTCGGTCCGCTTGAACGCGCGCTGGCCGTAGTCGAGCTGACGCAGCCACGACACGACCCATCCCGCGCCCTGCTCGATGCATCCGCCCCGGAGCTTCGGGAAGCGATCGAACAACCCGTCGTAGATGAGGACGCCGAGGAACAGCGCCGGCGACTGCGGGATGGCGAGGAAGTCCTTCGAGCGGACGTTCTCGCCGCCGCCGAGGTGATCGGTGACCGGCATGGCGTTGTTGTGGAACGAGGGATCGAGCAGACGCCCGCCTCCGCCGACGTGCAAGACGAACGGGACGTTCGCCTCGCTCAGCGTGTCCCAGAATTCGTCCAGGTCGGGATGCGTCGGCGCGCGCTCGCCGGCGGTGGTGGACGGGACCATCACGGCCGCGCACCCGTCGTCGATCGCTTCGGTCGCGAGCGCGGCGGCGCGCGTCGGGTCGACCAGCGGCACGAATGCGACCGGGTACAGCCGCTCGTCGCCGGAGCAGAACTCGACCATGGCGCGGTTCTGAGCCGCGCTGCCCGCGTAGAGACGGTCGATGTCGCGCCCCGCGAACATCGTCGACGCGAACGTCGCGAACACGAGCTGACCCTCGAAGCCGAAGAGGTCCAGGGCGCGGCTGCGCTCTTTGGGATCGAAGGCGCCGAGCGCCAGCCAGCCCTTGTCCTCGAGGAGCCGATCTTCGGCCTGGGCCGCGACGGCCCGATCCGACCTGCGGGCGGCGGCACCCGCCAAGGCGCTCTCGAGCAGGGGAGCGAACCCCTCCATCGCCCGCCGCCGGAGACGGTCGCGCTGGTCCGGATCGATGTGCTCGTCGAGGAAGTCGGCCAGCTCCATGACATGGCTGTCCGCGTCGAGGACGGGTAGCTCGCCGGCGTAGGTCATGGTCCCCCCGATCGACGCTCGAGCTCCTGGTGACAATCTGTCACCAAGTCGGTGACACAATGTCACCGTGACGGACGCAAGTGCAAGGCGCGCCGAGGCGGTCCAGCCGGAGGCCCTCGAGGCGGCTCGGCTCACCCGAGCCGAGCGGCGCGACGCGCTCCTCGACACCGCCGTCGCGCTCGTCACCTCAGGTGATGTCGCCGCTGTCTCCATGGAGGCGGTCGCAGAGCGTGCCGGCGTGAGCCGGCCGCTCGTCTACAAGCACTTCGCCAACCGGGGCGAGCTCCTGGCCGCCGTCTATCAGCGCGAGGCCAAGCATCTGCACCGCGAGCTGGCTGCCGAGGTTGGCGCCGCCGACACCCTTGACGGAATGTTCCGCTCCCTCATCCGGGGCGCCCTCCGAGCCGCGGCCGAGCGTGGGCACGTGTTCGCCGCACTTCGCTCGGCCGGCGGCTGGAACCGGGCGCTCCGCCACGAACAACGCTCCCGCGACGCTGACACGGTGCGCGCGTTCTCGTCGCGTGCGGTGCGCGAGCTCGGCATCGAACGCCCGCATGCCACGGCAACCGCCGCCACGCTGCTCGCCATGATCGACCCGGTGCTCGCCCAATGGCGGATGCGGCCCACCGAAGAGCACGCCGCACTCCTCGAGGACATCTACATGGGCATGGTGAACGGGGCCTACCGGGCGGTCCAGACGGCGTCGCCGAAGACGTGACGCGACGCGTCTCCACTTTTTTCGTGGCTCCGGCGCGGATCTCGCCCGTGCGTGCAACACGACCCCGAGCGGGGTATCGAACGAGGCTTCACGGCCGACGACATCGCGACCGTCAAGGCGTGGCTGGTCACGACGGCTCAGCGGCTGGAGGTCATGTCCACGTCGACCTCGTGAGCGCGCGTCGGCTGTGTCACGTGTCAGCGCAGCGACGCGCCGATGGCGACCATGCGCGCGAGCGGCAGGTTGCCCTCGATGCGGATGGTGAGACCCTCCCGCTGGAAGATCAGTGCGTTGCCGACGAGCCGGCCGTCGGCCGTCACCCCTTCGCCGGTGGCGTCCTCGTAGGCGAGGAAATGGTCTCCGCCCGTGACGAACACGCCTTCGTACGGACCGACGGCGACCTGCTGCGCGTGCGAGCCGTTCGTGAGGTACTTGTGGAGGAACCCGCTGCCGTCGCCGGTGAACTCCTGGACCAGCAGCCCGATGCCGTCGGTGTGCTTCGCCGCCGGCAGCCCGGGGCCCGCCCGGTAGACGAGCGAGGCGATGCCACCCGCCTTGCCGTCGAACCAGATCTCGTCGGGTGATCCGAACCCGCGGGCGGCGGGCACGACCGCGGGCATCCGGGCGCGCGCCGCGTCGAGCGTGGTGAGCTCGCCGAGCAGCAACGGACCGGCGGTGGCGCGACCGCCCGGCGGCGGCCCCTCGTGGACGCGCACGGCGCCGACTTCGAAGAAGTTCGTGACGGCAGCGCGAACTGGCGGGATGGCGAAGGTGGCGGTCAACGCGACGGTCGCGACGAAGGCGCCGACGAGTCGCCGCCTGCGTACCCCGTCCCTCGGGGGGATGCGGGCTGACGACTCCGCCAGCCGGCGGGTCACCGCGCTCGAGAGGTCGATCGGTTCGAGAGCGGCGTCGAGCTCGTGCGAGAACGCGCGGAGCTCGGATTCCACGAGCAGGCGCGAGTTGCTCTCAGGCATGGTGCACCTCGCGATCGAGTTGTCGTTCGAGACGGTCGAGTGCACGCGACAACCGTGACTTCACGGTTCCTCGAGCAATGCCGAGGACCTGCGCGGTCTCGGCTTCGCTGAGGTCGAGGAGATAGCGACACGCAACGACGTCCCGGTACCGGAGCGGGAGCCCGTCGAGCGCAGCCCGCACCGTGCCCTCGCGCCGTCGGGTGAGCGCTTCGTCCTCGGCCGAGGGCGCGTGCGTGGTGGGGATGCCGCGCTCGCTCGGGGCGCGCACGGCCCGTGTCCACCGGCGGGTCGAGCGGCTCTGGTTCCGCGCCACGTTGGCGACGACCGCGAGCAACCAGGGCCGGAACGGCGATCCCGACCGGAATCGGTGCAGGAAGCCAAAGGCGCGCACGAATGCCTCCTGGGCCGCGTCGTCGGCGAGGCTCACGCCGGCGATCACCGCGGCCGTGCGCCGAGCGTCGTGTTGGTAGCGGCGCACCAGCTCGCCGTACGCCTCGACGTCTCCCTGCTTGGCCTGCTCGATCAG